>PEYN01000125.1 GCA_002774355.1 Candidatus Marinimicrobia bacterium CG08_land_8_20_14_0_20_45_22
ATCTCCTAACTTCCGTAATAATTACTGAGTTACCTGCTTTACTTGTCCAAATCGCAAAACGAAAATGGGAGAAATATTTGTGTTATTTGCGCTGATTATCATCATGATTTCAACATTTGTAAGTTCACTGGGTTTTACAGAGTTGGCAAGGCGATTTGCTATTCGCCACAATATCGGTGATCTTCCGAATCCACGGAAAGTTCACAAGGAATTTGTTCCATATCTGGGTGGATTGGGAATTCTCGGTGCGGTAATAGTCGGCACGATTATTTCCATATTTCTCGCACCGGAAATTGCCGGTCCTGTTCCCTATAAATATCTATTCCTTGGAATTGCCTGTACGTTTATTACTTTTATTGGGCTTATTGACGATCTGAAAGGACTTAAATTCTCTGTTAAATTTTATTGTCAGATCGCGGCGGCACTCTTGGTCGTCATCGGCGGATACAATGTTGAATCGATTTATCTTCCTGTGTTCGGGACTATTTCGTTAGGTCTTTTCTCATATGTATTTACCTTGTTGTGGATTATTTTTATTACAAACGCCATGAATTTATTAGATGGATTGGATGGATTGGCATCCGGTGTGGCAACCATCATTTTTACGACGTTTGCGATCATTGCGCTTCATGGCGGACGAACGCTCGTCGCCCTTATCAATATCATTCTCATTATGTCGAATCTCGGATTCTTACGATTCAATCTTCATCCGGCGAAAATTTTCATGGGCGACACAGGTTCATTATTTCTGGGATTTGCCATCTCTGTCATTTCGCTGGAAATCGGACGAATGGGTGATACAAACAGTTTGAATCTCATCGTTCCATTAGTGATTATGACGCTGCCGGTTCTGGATACAACTGTTTCTTTTTTCAGGCGCGCCAGTAAACATATGCATCCTTTCATGGCTGATAAAGAACATATTCATCACCGATTAATGTCAATCGGATTTACACATGAGAACGCCGTCAAGGTTATTTATGTTTTTAGCATCATTTCAGGGCTTATGGGGATTTCTTTCATTTTCCTGAACGATGTAGGGATATGGACGGTTCTACTGATCGGCTTCATCCTTTGCGTATTACTTATCCGACGACTCGGATACGTTGAAATCGAAAAGAACCTGATTGTCGTCAATGAAGGAGAAAAAAACGGCAACGGCAAGTTGAATGGATTGGTAAACGGAAATGGCGTAGCCAATAACAAGTTCATCCCATTCGAGACGTCTGATTTTGTCCAGGGAATTTTATTCATTTTATCGGATGCGATCTTTGCTATTTTGGCGTTCGTTGCAGTCTATTTTATTTGGATCGCTCCTCAAACGTTTTCTTTTCAAGCGCTTTTGTCTGATGATCTTCCTCTGTTAATTACTTGGTCAGTTCTTTTTTGGACACTGGCGCTCGGCATGAATGATTTATACAAAATAGAATGGGATACTTCCCGTATTGATGAGATTTTCACAGTACTAAAGGCAGTTATTATTGGAATTATTTTACTATTTTTAGTGAGTTTTGAAATTCCGGCGCCGTTTACACTTTCTCGGAGAATTCTTCTTCTTTATGGATTCTTTTTAGTTGGTGGATTAAGTCTGGGACGTTTGTTGTTAATTACCACTCTAAAGAACAAAGAAGTTCTTGGCTTTAAAAAACGCCCGACATTCATTGTTGGCGCATCCAGCAAAGCGATCAACGTTGTCAAGAAAATCAAAAGCGTTCCCGAACTGAAGTTCAACATCGTCGGTTATATTGATAATCACGCCAATGGGAATATCGGAAAAGTGATGGAAGGCATCCCGATCATCGGCGCCTATGAAAATATTCCCGATCTTATCAAGACATACCGGATCAAAGAAGTGATTATCGCGCTGGATGGTGAAGATCAGGATATGATTATGGACATGATCGCGCTATTTAGTCAGTATAAAGTGTCCATTAAACTTCTTCCGGATTTTTATAACCTGCTCTCCGGATTCAAGACGAGTCACATTTACGGCGTTTCTCTACTACGTTTTTTTAGTTCCAATATGAAAACTTGGGAATGGTTGCTGAAAAGGTTAATTGATATATTCGCTTCGTTATTGATTCTGATCGTCTTTTTACCGATTTGGATCATTGTTGGCATCATCATCATTCTCGATTCGCCGGGGCCTGTTTTCTACAAACAGAAGCGAGTTGGGAAAAATAAATTGGAGTATGAAGTCATTAAATTTCGTTCAATGGTACAAAATGCCGAAGAGGAATCCGGTCCGAAGTGGGCAGAAAAAGATGATCCTCGTGTAACGCGAGTTGGTCGGTTCTTACGAAAAATCGGTTTGGACGAGATTCCGCAGTTCGTCAACGTTTTATTCGGCGAGATGAGCATCGTCGGGCCACGTCCGGAACGGCTTTATTTTGTGGACGAACTTGAAAAGACGATTCATTTTTATTCTCGGAGATTAATCGTCAAACCCGGCATCACCGGCTGGGCGCAGATCAAATATAAATATGACGAGACGATTGACGATGTTCGAGAAAAACTCCGGTACGATTTATATTACATCGAAAACATGTCGGTTTTGCTGGATTTGAAAATTATTGCTCAGACGCTTCTCGTCGGATTGAGGAAGAAACATCAGGCGATTCACATCTGAGATTTTTTCAAAAATTCGCATCAGCCTAAAATTTCATCTACTTTAAAACAGAAATAATATTTATTTTACGTCATCTTTGATAGGAGAATTTGTGTTAGATATTAAACAAATCAGATTAGAGCCGGAAAAATATAGAAAAGGTCTGAGCGCCAAAGGTGCTGAGGGGAAACTTGACGAACTATTAACTCTTGATACTGAGCGTCGGAGCTACGTTTCTGAGGTTGATCAGCTCAAAGGACTTCGTAACCGCGTGACTGAAGAGATCGCGGCATTAAAGAAAGCCAGACAATCAGCCGACGACAAAATTATAGAAATGAGACGGGTGGGCGAACAAATTAAAAAACTCGATGACAAGATCAAGGAAATTGAAGATAAATTGACGAACATCGTCATCATTCTGCCAAATATTCCCCACGAATCGGTCAAAATTGGTCGTTCTCCCGATGAAAATGAGGTTGTCAAATTCTGGGGTGAAAAACCGACCTACGATTTCCCGTTGAAAGATCATCTGGAAATTGGTGATTCGCTGGGAATCATCGATTTTCACCGTTCCTCGAAGATTTCTGGGGCGGGTTTCCCGATGTATGTCGGCGCTGGCGCGAAGTTGGAGCGTTCGATTATTAATTTCATGCTGGATTTTCACACGGAAAAACATGGTTATAAAGAAATCTTCCCGCCGTTTTTGGTGAATCGTGACTCGGCATTTGGAACCGGCCAACTTCCTAAATTGGAGGAAGATATGTACCACACCAGTGAAGATGATCTTTTTCTTATCCCAACAGCTGAAGTGCCGGTGACGAATATTCATCGGGATGAAATTTTGCAAGAAAATAAACTGCCGATCAAATATGCCGCTTATTCTGGCTGTTTCCGACGGGAAGCCGGTTCGTACGGCAAAGACACACGCGGACTTTCCCGCGTTCATCAGTTCAACAAAGTTGAAATGGTTCGCTTTACGACGCCGGAGTCGTCGTATATCGCGCATGAAGAACTTTTGCGGGATGCAGAAGAGATTCTTCAGGCGTTGAAACTGCATTACCGCGTCGTTTTGCTCTGCTCGGGCGATATGAGTTTTGCGGCGGCGAAATGCTACGACATTGAGGTTTGGGCGCCCGCTTCGCAAAAATATTTTGAGGTGTCCAGCATCAGCAATTTCGAAGATTTTCAGGCCAGAAGAGCTAACATTCGTTACCGGAAAAATTCTGACGGAAAAGTCGGTTATGTTCATACTTTGAACGGCTCGGGAGTTGCGACGCCGCGCCTGATGATTGCTCTTCTGGAAACTTACCAGACGGACGAAGGGAAAGTTATCGTCCCCGAAGCGCTCCAACCCTATACTGGTTTTTCATTGATTAATGGCGAAAACGGATGACTAATTCAGAACTTCAAAAGTTGATGATCGCCGTTGGAAAGCGAATGTATGAGAAAGGATTTGTTCTAGCGACGGACGGCAATATTAGCGTCCGAACTAATAACGGGATTCTAATTACTTGTACTGGAGTTTGTAAAGGCGATATGGAGACTCGCAATCTTGTAAATATTTTACAAGATGGTCAAATCATCGGGGAATGCAAACCTTCATCTGAGTTTCGAATGCATGTTGAAATTTATCGTACACGACCGGACATCAAAGCAATTGTCCATGCACATCCATCTTATTCGACTGCATTTGCCGTCGTAGGAAAAGCGTTGATGGAATTTGTTCTCCCTGAAATTATCCTAACATTAGGGAAAATACCGCTGGTTTCATATCGAACTCCGGGCACTCAGCAATTTGCCGAATCCGTTGCCGAAGCGTTCGTGATATTCGACGCGGCGATTTTAGAAAATCATGGAGTCGTCGCTGGCGGGAGCGATCTCTGGGATGCTTATTACAAATTGGAACGAATCGAACATGCGGCTAAGGTTTTGACAATCGCGAATTCTTTAGGCAAAATCAGACAACTGTCGGAAACCGAGATTTCCGAATTGGTTCAATTTGCTTCGAATTCATCTAAACTCGAACAAATGATTCGTTGGTGAATCGAAAGGAAAATCAGTATGGGTAATTTTCTGAAGACAACAACGATTTTAGTTCTAACGGTCATTTTAGGACTTCTGTCATTGATTGCATTTCCGCTAAATGTAGAAATTGTTCGGTTTTGGGCGAGGTTGATTCTGAAAGTATCTGGAGTCAAACTAAAGATATCTGGCGTTGAGAAACTCAATCCAGGGCAACCGGTAATTTATATTGCAAATCATGAAAGCGCTCTTGATATTCCGGTGGCTCTGGCGGCGTTGCCCAAATCATTTTGCTTCATGGCTAAAAAAGAGCTGTTTTGGATTCCAGTGGTTGGCTGGGTGCTGTTTTTAGGCGGACATATTCGGATTGATCGGCAAAATCCGCAAAAAGCTTTTGAGATGATTAACCGAAAGGCTATAAAAATCGTACGAAAAGGACATAGCATTTTAGTCAGTCCGGAAGGCACTCGAAGTCCGGACGGAAAGATCGGAAAATTTAAGAGAGGCGGATTCAGATTATCTGAGAAACTGGATGTTCCAATCGTTCCCGTTATGCTTTTGGGAACGCGTTACTGCGTCGCTAAAAAAGCGTTGAAAATCTTGCCCGGAATCGTTGAGGTCACGATCGATTCTCCGATAAGAGTGTCGGATTTTTCTGAACTTGACCGATGTATCGATAGCATCCGGGACCGAATGATCAAGCGAAAATTGGCTTTTGAAACTCAAAGAATGGAGAAGTCAGACGCTTAACTGTATTACCAGCCGTGTTTGCGAAACGAATCCTTTATTAAATCGAAACGAGAAGTCGCTTTACACATGCTGGTTGAAACAATCGTTTTCGCAATCCGGATTGACGACAGTCGATTCCCGTAAGATCAGTATTGTCTCGCCGGGTAAACGAAACGATTCAGAAGGGCCAGATTTCTCCGATGCGCTAATCATGATAAACGGAGAATTCCTTCACGGGAATGTCGAAATTCACATTCGAAGCACCGATTGGTATCTTCATAAACATCATACTGATCCCGTATATGATTCCGTCATTTTGCACGTCGTTTCGGTTGCAGACACCGGGCGACCGATCCTGACCTCATCGGGGAAGACAGTGCCGACGTTGGTTTTGCCTACTCCATTTGCCATGATCGAGGAACGACCGTTCTTGTGTGAAAAATGGAAGTCTGTTGATTGGACGGCGTTTGTTGATACGATGAATAATTATGCCAAGATTCGATTCCAGCGTAAATGTCAATCGGTGCAATCTGACTTACTGGTGATCGATCCGGAGCCGTATTTTTATCTTTCTTTGCTCGATGTTCTCGGATTTAGCAAAAACCGCGAATCCTTTCGAATACTTGCCGAAAAACTTCCCATCACTCGCATTTATCAGATTCTTGGCGATGCGAAATCGGAGAACCGTTTGGTCACACTGGAAAGTTTGTTGTATGGGACATCTGGCTTTCTTGGAATCGGTGAATGGCCAACTTTGGTTACCGATGCCGAATACATTTCAGGACTGCGTCGGATCTGGAAAGAATTGAAACGGCGATATGCGATAAAATCCATACCAAACCTTTCATGGCATTTTGCGGGGATCCGACCGGCTAATCATCCGACACGTCGCCTTGCCGCTCTCGCCCAGATTTTGATGAAATTTTTTCCGAAATATCCGGGACAGGCATGGATCAATCAAATTTCCGGACATGCGGATTTTGATGAAATTCGCCGCTGGGCTTCGAACTGTTTTCAACAGCCGGAAGGTTTATGGAAAAATCATCTGCTTTTCTCTTCTCCGGGCGGGAATTTACTGATCGGCGACAGGCGTCTCATGGATTTGTTCAGCAATTTACTGCTACCGTTTGCCTGGGCAATTGGCTCTGTGTTGCACGATTTGTCACTGGCGCAGCGGGCGACCGATTTAGCTAAGTGCGTTCCACCCGGTGAAATTTCCGCCAATATTGAAAAAATGATTACCCGATTATCTATTGAGAAAAAGAAATTAAATAACAATTATTTGATTCAAGGCGTACTTGAGTATACGCGACGATTCTGCGATCTGAACCTGTGTGAACTTTGTATGTTGGAGAAATATGCTGTGCGATAGAAAAATTTTGACTCGAACCGAAGCCGTTGCACGAACAACCGTATTGAAAAAAGATGGCAAAATCATTGTGTTTACGAATGGCTGTTTCGATATTTTACATGTCGGACACATTGACCTGTTGGAAAAAGCGAAGTCGCGTGGAGATGTATTAATCGTTGGCTTGAATTCGGATGAATCAGTCAGATGTCTGAAGGGAGAGAAACGGCCGATCAATTCTGAAAAAGATCGAGCGGAAGTGTTGGCGGCGCTGGAATCTGTTGACTTTGTCGTCATATTTCCGGAGGACACACCCGCGGAGATAATTGCTGAAATCAGACCGCAGATTTTAGTCAAAGGCGGTGATTATCACATCGGAAATATTGTTGGAAGAGAGACTGTTGAATCCGACGGTGGGCGTGTTGTCGTCATTCCTTTGTACGAGGGAAAATCCACGACGGGATTGATCGAAAAAATAAAAGAAATGTGAATTGTAACTTGATTATCATATGTATAAGGTCTAACTTTCAACTCGATACTTGAAGTAGTTGACTAAACTCATTGAATAGAAAGAATGAACAAATGAGAGTGATTATTATTTTCCTTTTTACCAGCATGTTGGCTTTTTCCCAAACTAAATCCACAGCACCTACAGACAATAATTCCAAAAATATCATAACATCGACCGTTAATTCTTCAAACGATAAAGAAGATTCTGAAAATCAGGAAGATTTGTTCGACCTACTCTTTTCTGATGCAAAATCGTTTTACGTCGAAGCTCTGATTTCCGGATTTTACCGCGACACAACGGAAGTCAAATATTGTTTTGATAGGACATTTGAGATTGTTGCCGAAATCAGTGAACTTGATATATTGACACCGCCGCAAAGCGACGAACTAACCCGATTCTGTGAAAAACTCACCTTTGATTATCAAAATCAATTTTCATATCTGAACGGTGATACAGGGACGACCGGTGTGGCGTTTATTAGAAATTACATCAGCGAAAAGGTTATTGATACCGTTAAAGTTGGCGAAGACGATTTGGTCGTTCTGGACGACCGTCCGGGTCATTTACCGATCGTCAGTTCCAAGAAAATTGACCGGATCGTCAGTTATCTCTCTGGCAGTCAGAGAAGACATTTTCAAAGTTTTCTGGACAACGCTGGATTGTACAAAGACCTCATGTTGCCGATCATCCGGGAATACGGTTTGCCGGAAGAATTATTTTATTTAGCGCTCATTGAAAGCGGATTTAATACGTCAGCCTACTCGTATGCTCACGCGGCAGGCCCATGGCAGTTTATCGCCGGAACCGGCGCCCGATATGGGCTTAAACGGAATTGGTGGGTTGATGAACGTCGGGATCCGATCAAATCGACAGAAGCCGCCGCTCATTATCTCAAAGACCTGTATTCACAGTTCGATGATTGGTTTTTAGCGATGGCGGCCTACAATTGTGGCGAAATGAATGTCTGGCGAGCGATTCGCTTGGAAGGGACCCGCGATTTCTGGAAGCTGAAAATATTGCCCAGGCAGACGCGCGATTATATTCCGACCTTTATGGCTGGCATCATCATCGCCCAGAATCCTGAAAAATTCGGCTTTACAAACACACCGAAAGACACATGGAAATGGGAAGAGGTCGTTGTCGATCGTTCCTATGAATTCGAACGTATCTCCAAAGTAGCGGACGTTCCCGTTCCTGTGCTTAAGCAATTCAATCCTGAATTGAGAAGATGGGTTACGCCGCCCGATGTGGAAAGTTATGTGCTTCGCGTTCCCGTCACTAAATCGCAGGGACTTTTGGAAAAACTGCATGAACTTCCACCTGCGGAACAACCCAAACCGGAGTGGCAAACACATCGTGTTAAGAAAGGTCAGACGCTCCATTTTATCGCGAACCGATACGGCACCACAGTTTCAGCTTTAATCGCGGTAAATAACATTACCAATAAAAATCAACTCCGTGTTGGCCAAACTATTCGAATTCCTACCGATAAATATTATGCGCCGCTAAAATATAAAGCGACTGCATCCACTCAAAGTAAAATTACTTATGTGGTCAAAAGAGGCGATACTCTGACCAAAATTGCGAGTCGATACAATGTAACCATTGCTAAAATTTGCACTTGGAATCATTTTTCGACTAAAAAAGCGATCTATCCGGGTCAGAAGATCGTGATTTACAGACAATCAAATAGTTAAAAGTTTTGAAAAAATCCGACAGAATCATTTCGGTTATTGTTCTTTCGGTTCTGACATTTCTATTTATTGTACTTTCCACGGTGGGTTTGAGCAACAAATCCGTAAGATCATCTCGAAGAGGTGGCAATTTGGTCGCAGTTGTCGAACTGAGAGGAATGATTCTAACTTCTGAAAAATTCATCGAAGAGTTACAGAAATTTGCCGAACGGCGTGATGTTCTCGGAATCGTTCTGCACATCAATTCGCCCGATGGCGACGTTACCGTTTCACAAGAAATATATTCGGCTGTGAAGCGAGTGCGGGATTCAGGAAAACCGGTTGTCGCTTCTATCGGATCCGCTGGCGCTTCAGGTGCGTATCTCGTCGCTTTGGACGCTAATAAAATCATTGCCAATCCCGGAAGCATTGGTGTAATCATTGATTTTCCCGTTGTCGTGAACTTGATGAAGAAACTCGGCATCGAGATGAAAGTTGTAAAAAGCGGTGAGTACAAAGATGTCGGGTTGCCATTTAAGGAGTTGGGTGAATCGATCGCGATCATCTAAAAAATGTCGTGGATAATCTGCAATCTCAGTTTGTGGATGTTGTTGTCAATGAGAGACATTTGCTCCAAAAATGACTTGTTAAAAATTTCCGATGGACGTATCTTCACGGGTTATCAGGCGGTTGAGTTAGGCTTAATTGACACTTTGGGTACATTAGAAGACGCAATCCTATTGACTGGCAAACTGGCTGGAATGACGCAAAGACCTGAAACGGTTATTTTAAAAAAGAGAAAGAAATCGTTGGTCGATATATTGTTTTCTGACGTAGAAGAAGTCGCATCAATAATTACTCAGACGCCTGCAATCGAGTATATTTGGAAATAGAGGAGATCATATCATGACAAAAGCCGATTTTGTCAACATCATTTCAAACAAAACTGGTGTTTCAAAAGCAGAGACAGAAGTCATCGTCGAAGGCTTCATCGCGACACTTGTGGATGCCATGCAACGCGGAGACCGAGTTGAAATTCGCGGGTTGGGAAGTTTTATCCTGAAGAAAAGAAAACCGAAAAAAGCACGCAATCCCGGCACCGGTGAGGAGATTCATCTTCCCGAGCGGGTTGTGCCCTATTTTAAGCCTTCCAAGTTGCTGAAGAAAGGCATCGTTGTTGGTGTGAACGATATTGGAAAAGAATAAATTGGAGTAAAAGGAGTATTTCTATATGCCCTGTGGTAAAAAAAGAAAAAAGAGAAAGATCGCTACCCATAAGCGTAAAAAACGTCTTAGAAGAGATAGACACAAAAAGAAACTTAGATAGTCGGTAATCTTACGGAGAGAGTGGTGGTGGTAATACATCGTCACCGCTCTTTTTTTATGGATGAAAGAATCTTTAGTGTTTCCGAAATCAGCCAAGAGATTCGGCGAGTCGTCGAGGAATATATTCCGTCGGTTTGGATTGAAGGGGAAGTTTCCAACTTCATGCAAAGCCGTGCGGGACATATTTACTTCTCGCTGAAGGATTCGTTAGCGCTTATCGATTGCGTTGTCTGGAAAAGTAACACTTCGTCCATCCGGTTTCAAATCACGACTGGGATGCAGTTGATCGTTCGAGGCGATGTGACGACTTACGGCGCGCAATCGAAATACCAGATCAATGTTCGGGAGATTCGGACAGCCGGATTTGGAAATTTATATCTCGCTTTCGAGGCGCTGAAGGAGAAAATGAACAACGCCGGTTACTTCGATGAATCACGCAAAAGAGAAATTCCCCGGTTTCCCACCCGAGTTGGTATCGTCACCAGTCCGACCGGCGCGGCTATTCAGGATATGTTGCAAATCAGCCGTCGCAGAAATCCGGCGGTGGAAATCATCATTTATCCTGCGTTGGTGCAGGGCGATAGCGCCGCCGATTCGATCGTTGCCGGAATTCGGACTTTCAACATGATGAATAACGTCGATTTCATCATCATCGGGCGCGGCGGCGGATCAATCGAAGACCTGTGGGCATTCAACGAGGAAAAATTGGTTGTTGCCGTCGCCAATTCGCGATTGCCGGTTGTCAGCGCGGTCGGTCATGAAGTCGATTACACGCTTTCGGACTTTGCCGCCGACCTGCGCGCGCCGACGCCATCCGCGGCTATCGAACTTACTATTCCGGAACTTTCTGAGATTCAGAACAGGATCGACCAATTTGAACAACTTGCTTCGCGTGCTGTGCTGAGAAAATATCAGTCCGTTCTTCAGAGAATTGAATCTGCGCAAAAGCGGCTTGAATCGAATCGCCCCATCGGGTTGATCCATCAGCGCATACAGAGAGTCGATCAGATGGAAATGCGGATGTTTTTACTCATTCGACAAATTTTACAGAACCGTCGTTCTGACTTTGAAAACTTCACACAAATGCTAAAAGTTCTAAACCCGAAATCCGTTTTGAATCGCGGTTTTTCGATCGTCTATCATCTTCCGGAAAAGAAAATCGTCAAATCCGTGAATAATGTGGCGGGTGGCGATGCGATCCAGATCGAAGTATCGGATGGCGCGTTCGATGCGCGGGTTGGAGAAAACAACAGTTAATAATTTTTTAAGACAGAGGCAGTTATGACAAAGAAAACGTTTTCACTGGAAACATCGCTCCGTAAGATAGAGGAGATTCTGGCTTTGCTGGAATCTGGCGAGAAAGACCTTGAGCAATCGATTCAGCTATTTGAGGAAGGTATGAAGTTGTCCGAAGAATGCCAGACGCATCTTCAGGCGCTTGAAAAACGCGTCAAATTACTGTCGAAAGATGCGAATGGAAAACCGATTGAAATGGAACTAAAGGAGTGAGTGAAATGAAGATTGGGCTTCAATTTCATCCGAATATTTTTAGAAATCAAGAGATGGTTCGTCTGCTGGTCGATTTTCTAAAGTCGGAAGGACAAGAAGTCGTGCTTGCCGCCGATTCAGCGTCGTGGATTCGCGAAATGCTCCCCGATTCTGAAATTTATCCCATCGGCGATTTAGCGGAGCGAATCGATGCCATGTTTAGTATCGGCGGTGACGGAACGTTTCTCGGTGCGTCGCGAATTATGGCGAAAACTGGGAAGCCTGTTCTCGGCATTCATCTTGGCGGATTGGGATTTCTATCGGCAGTTTCGATTGAGAATTTCCGTGATCGTCTCGGCGCATTTTTTCGAGGTGAATATCAGATCGAAGAACGGAGCGTTCTATCAGGAAAGATGATAAATAATTTTGGTGAGATGGAATATTTCGCCTTCAATGATTTCGTTATCGATAAAGGATCCGTATCGACGATGATAAAAATCCGAACTTATGTGGATGACGATTATTTGAACACTTATCGCGCCGACGGTTTGATCGTTTCAACGCCAACAGGTTCGACCGCTTATTCGCTTTCCGCTGGCGGACCAATTCTTTCGCCTAAATTGAATGTTATCGTCATCACACCCATCTGTCCGCATAGCCTTTCCGCCCGGCCGGTCGTTCTGTCGGCTGACCAACTCGTGCGTATTGATTGCCGCGAACTGCCGGAGGACGTTTCGCTCGTCATTGATGGTCAGACACGACTTTCTCTGCGCGAAGCAAGCGAAGTAAGGATCAGGAAGGCTGACTTTAATCTACGAATCGTTCGATTTAAGGGGGATTCCTTTTTTCAGACTTTACGCACGAAAATGAACTGGGGAATCGATAGTCGAGGGAATTAAAGAAAGGATCGGAAAATGAAGCATGAAAATAATCCTGAAATCAATTATCGCAAGAAAATCGCTTTGATCGCACATGATAATAAGAAAAGTGATTTGCTGGAATGGGCAAAATTTAATATGGACGTTTTGAGAGCGCATGATCTTTTTGCTACCGGAACAACCGGAGAAATCCTCGAGAAAAAACTTGGCTTATCGATTAATCGCCTGCAAAGCGGACCGCTCGGCGGCGATATGCAGATTGGCGCATTGATCGCGGAAGGCGGAATAGATTTTCTGATATTTTTCTGGGACCCACTGTCAGCGCAACCGCACGATCCTGACATCCGGGCGGTTCTGCGAATGAGTGTCGTATGGAACATTCCTGTCGCCTGCAACCGGGCTACTGCCGATTATATCATTTCTTCGTCCTTGATGAACGAACCGTACGAGCGAATTCTTCCGGATTATAAGTCGTATAGAGAACGGTTGAAATCTTAGTTCCGACGCCTTTGTTTGTCGGGGAAACCTTAAAAATATCGCCAATAGATATTAGTTTATCGTGTTTTTTTTGTAATCGAATCGTTTTCCAATATGAAAGGCAAAAATATGGCGTTTCGGCAAAAACTAAAATCTATCATTTTTGAATATTTCGGGCTGGCTTTCGGCTCTATCGTTATGGCACTTGGGTTGGTTCTATTTCTCATACCCAATAAGATCGCGCCGGGCGGCGTCAGCGGTCTGGCTATTGTGCTGTACTATCTTTTCCACTTTCCGGTCGGCATCGTTATGTTAATTTTCAATATTCCGCTTTTTCTTCTGGGCGTGAAAATTTTGGGAAAGCAATTTGGTCCGAGGACGTTGTTTTCATTTGTGATCGTTTCAATCATCACCGATTTCTGTGATAAAGCGCTCCATTTACCAGCGTTGACGACGGAACCTCTGCTCAGTTCGATTTTCGGCGGAGTCGTTTTGGGGCTGGGTTTGGGAATCGTCTTTCGTTTCAAAGGAACGACCGGCGGCTCAGACATCGTTGGGCAAATCATCAATAAATACTCGAATATTTCCGTCGGTGTTGGCATTATGATTGTTGATTTTTTTGTTATCACCTTTGCCGGATTCGCATTTCACAATGTTAATCTCGCGCTTTACGGATTCATCAGTCTCTATTTTTCGAGCAAAATTGTCGATTTGGTGCTCGATGGGTTTGATTATGCGCGGAGTTTTTACATTATCAGCGAAAAACAGGACGAGATCATCGAGGCGATTACGCAGGATATGAGCCGCGGCGGAACGATGATTCACGGTGCGGGATTTTGGACGCGAAAAGAGCGGAATATTTTGTTTGTAGTCGTTACACGCAAAGAGGTCGCGACTCTTCGGCAAATCATCAAGCATATCGATCCGAAGGCATTCGTGATTATCGCCAATGTTCATGAAGTCGTCGGAGAAGGCTTTCGACAGCGAGTTTAGTTTGATGGAATTATTGGAGGTTAGCAAATGATTGAAAAGAAAATTGTAAAAACGACAGAACTGCAGGATTTTGTCGCGGAAGTTCTTCATCAAAACGGTCTAGAGAAAAGGCAGGCAGAAATTACCGCCGATGTTTTGGTTTCTGCTGATCAACGTGGGATCAATTCGCATGGCGTCGCGCGGTTAAAAAGATACATCGACGGTCTCAAAGACGGAACGATCCGGTCGAACCCAAGCGTTCGAATTGTCAAGGAAACGCCGGTTTCATTAGTGATTGATGGTGACGGCGGAATGGGACAACCCGTCGCTTTTGACGCAATGACGAAGTGTATTGAAAAAGCCAAACAAAGTTTCATGTGTTTTGCGTCCATTCGCAACTCTAATCATTATGGAATCGCCGGATATTATACGTTGATGGCGCTGAAGGAGAATCTAATCGGCGTTTCGTTGACGAACACGGCGCCGCTCGTTGTGCCAACATTCGGGAAAGAGGTTGTCATCGGAACTAATCCGATTTCGATCGGCGTTCCGGCTAAGGATGAGAAGCCGTTTTTACTGGATATGGCGACTTCGACGGTTCCGCGCGGGAAAATCGAAGTCTATGCCCGGAAAGAAGAAGAGATTCCTGATAGTTGGGCTTGTAATGAACTGGGTGAACCTTCAACAGATGCTTCGTTAATTCTGGATAATCTGATCAATCGGCGCGGTGGTGGTTTGTTGCCGCTTGGCGGCGGAAAGGAATTAACTGGCGGACACAAAGGTTATGGTTTGAGTGTTGCCGTAGATATTTTCTGTTCGGTTCTTTCATCCGGTCTTGTCGGAGCGGAAGTTTATGGGCAGAAAGGAGAACCGGCTGGTGTAACGCATTTTCTCGGCGCCATCAGTCCTGAGGCATTCGTAGGTTCGGATGAAGTGCGCGAAAACATGACGCATTATATCCGGATGCTGAAAAATGCGGAAAAGGCGGAAGGGCAAGCTCGCATTTACATTCATGGCGAAAAGGAATTTGAGGCAGAGGAACAAAACCGTGAGAAAATCGGACTCGAACGGGTAGTTTTTGAGACATTGAATCTGCTTGGAAAACCGTTCGGATTAATCCTCTCAAATTTGTCGGATAAATGAAATCGAACGAATTATTGTAATATGAAGGAGCAAATCTTGATGACACAAAACAAATCTCACGAAATCGGAAAATTGGCGGCTGATACAATTCGCTTGCTTGCCGCCGACGGCGTTCAAAAAGCCGGTTGTGGACATCCCGGTATGCCAATGGGAATGGCAGACTGTGCCTTTGTCCTTTGGAATCGGTTTTTGAAATTCAATCCCAACGATCCGAAGTGGGTGGGACGAGATCGATTCATTCTATCGCCTGGACATGGCTCGATGTTGCTTTATTCTTTGTTGCATCTTTCTGGTTTTCCGGTCAGCATAGACGATCTGAGGAATTTTCGTCAGTGGGATTCGAAGACACCCGGGCATCCCGAATACGGCTGTTTACCCGGCGTTGAAACGACTACCGGTCCACTGGGTCAGGGATTTTCGACAGGCGTCGGAATGGCGATTGCGGCAAAAATGACGGCTGAGCGGTTCAATCGGGAAGGTTTTGAACTTTTTGGAACACATCAGATTTTCGGAATCGTGAGCGACGGTGACCTGATGGAAGGCGTTTCCGCTGAAGCCGCTTCTCTGGCCGCACATCTCGGACTCGACAATATCGTTTATTTATATGACGACAATAGAATTACCATTGAAGGGAAAACCGATCTGGCTTTTTCCGAAAATGTCGGAAAACGTTTTGAGGCTTACGGCTGGAATGTTTTATATACCGACGGACACGATCAACCTTCGATTGCCGAGGCTTTAGCAAAAGGCATTGCAGAGAAAGAAAGGCCGACGCTGATTATCGCTCGTACTCACATCGGTTTTGGAAGCCCGAATAAACAGGATACTTCAGAAATTCACGGCGCGGCGATGGGAATTGACGAATTGCATGCGACGAAGAAGAGGTTAGGTTTTCCAGAAGATGCCGAATTCATGATTCCCGATGAAGTGAAAGCCACTTTTGCCGAACGGAATCGTGAATTAAAAGCCGATTATGACGACTGGCAGAAAAAGTTTGTCGTTTGGCGGGCTTCTTTTCCCGAATTGGCGAAAGAATGGGAAAATCGGGATCGAGTGGTCGTGACGGAAGAATTTGAGAGAGAATTAATTGCGCTAGTGGAAAATGAATCTGCCGCGACGCGTTCGCTTTCGGGAAAAGTTATGCAGAAATTAGCCGAGAAATTCCCCGGATTCTGCGGCGGTTCCGCTGATTTGGCTCCATCGACAAGTACATATTTGAAAGCCTTTCCGGATATTCAAAAGGGAAAATTCAGCGGTCGCAATTTTCACTTTGGAATTCGTGAACATGCGATGGGAGCGATTCTAACCGGGATGTCACTTGAAGGAGGATTTATTCCTTTTGGCGCGACATTTCTCGTGTTTTCGGATTACATGAAGCCTGCGATCCGTCTGGCGGCAATGATGGGCAGACACGTCGTCTATGTTTTTACGCATGATACGATTTTCATCGGAGAAGACGGACCGACGCATCAACCAATCGAACAACTTCCGGCGCTACGTTCAATCCCGAATCTGACGGTCATTCGTCCGGCGGATGGGACAGAAGTTGCCGTGGCATGGTCATCAGCGCTAAAGAATCAATCAGGTCCGACTGCGCTTATTCTCACGCGTCAAAAAGTGACACCGGTTCGCCGCGATGAAACGTTCGATCCGCTATTAATCCAGAAGGGCGCGTACGTTTTATCGAAAGAAAGCGGAGATTGTCCCGATGTAACACTTGTGGCGACCGGATCCGAAGTCCAGTTGGCTCAGCAAGCGAAGGAATTGTTGGGAAAAGATGGGTTGTTAATTCGCGTCGTTTCTATGCCGTCGGTCTCTCAATTCAGGCAACAGCCGGACGAATATCAGTCAGCGGTGATTCCGCCAAGTGTTCCTGTAGCCGTCATTGAAGCGGCGTCGTCTTTCGGATGGGGCGATCTGTTTAGACAACCGCTGTTGACGATCAGCATCGACAGATTTGGCGCTTCTGCACCTCAAAAGATTTTGGCGGAGCAATTTGGATTCACGCCGGAAAAAGTAGCCGCAAAAATTCGGACGTGGATGAAGACATTTGATTAGTCCCGGCGGATGAAATTTAGGTTGAACATTTTTCTTTCAGGCGGGAATTATTCGTGAAAACGGAGAGACGTTTCCGGCAGTTCTCAGAGTTAAAACCGCTACAATCGGCAGAGAATAACAACTGCTGATCTATCTTCGTGATGCTAATCATCCGGAAAGGTGGATACGGATCGCATTTTTAAAAGCGTCAGGAAATTACATCATCGCAGATTTCATTGACTGAGTCATATACCATGGATCGCAGGCGCCGGCAGTTTCGCGGATGGAGTGCATTGACAGAATCGCGCTACCGACATCGACCGTCTGAACGCCGAGATTTGTTGAAACGATCGGACCAATCGTAGAGCCGCAGACCTTATCGGTTCGATGAATATATTTTTGAAACGGAACGCCTGCTTTACGGCAACAATCCTCAAACCATAGCGACGAATCGATCGTTGTCGCATATTTTTTCATTGCATTGATCTTGATGACTGGACCGCGGTTCAGCGCATTTTGATGATGCGGTTCATATAGGTCGGTGTAGTTCGGATGTACCGCATGAGCCACATCGGCAGAAATGAGAATGGATTTGGATAAGGCGATGAGATAATCTTCTCGGTTTAATCCGCCTGTGATTGCAACACGTTCGGCGCAGTTATCGAGGAATGAGGAAGCGCCGCCATTCATCGTTGTAGAGCCGATCTCTTCAGCATCAAACAACGAAATAAGGATGGTTGATTTCGGATTCGCAGGGAGCAAAGTAAGCGCTGAAATCGCGGCATGACACATGGCGAGGTTGTCAATTCTTCCGGAAACGAACAGATCGTCGTTTAATCCAAGAAACGCCGCTTTTTGCGTATCGAAAACTTCTAATTCGAGTCCGGCAATTTCACCGACTGCAACACCAATTTCAGAAGCGATGTATTCTTGTAAACGGCGCATAGTGAAAGGTTTTTCGTCTGAGAGTGCAAGAATCGGAGGAAGATGATTCTGTTTATCTAACTTTAATCCGTCGTCATTTACGGCGCGATTCATATGGAGGGCGACTTGTGGAATGCGGAGCAACGCCTTGTCACTTTTCCAAAGACGCGATTCCAATTTATCATCTTTCTTCAGGAGAATTTTTCCGGCCAGTGAAAGGTCTCGATCTGTCCACGATGCTAAAAGTGGACCTCCGTAAATCTCGACGCCGAGTTGGACGTAACCGGCCTTTTCATAAACATCGTCTGCTTTCACACGGAATCCTGGCGAATCCGTATGCGCTCCGATCATCCGAAAACCGGTTCTATCAATAGGTGATGTTCCGACAACTCCAGCACACAAACCTGCGTCGCCGCGTTGTACGAAAAAACGGTCGCCTTGCGACAATTTCCACCGGTTTTGTTCGGTCAATTCAGAAAAATTGTTTGACAGAAGCCGTTTGCGGATCGATTTAACGGCGAACGCGCCAGTTGGCGATTCATCGAGAAAATTCATTAAATCTTCTACTGTCTTTTTCATCTCAAGGGTAAGGTTCATCAGATTCCTCCATTCTGGTTGGGATAATATAAAAAAGTTTCGTATAAATTGTTCCAGATTTTATTTAGTATGTAACGATCAAAATATTTAGTAATCTGATATATTAATATTTATCCGACTGTGGAAAATATCACAAAATAACTCTTGTGACAATAGAAATAGATATTGTCTAATCAAAAAAAATACGGTATTTTTAGCGGTTTTCAAAAAGGAACGAGGTTTTGGTAAATGACGAAGAAAGAAAAGAAGATTAGTGGTGATTCAAATAGAGCGCTCAGTAAGTATCTTGAAGAAATCGGAAAGTTTTCACCGCTGACTCCTGAAAAAGAGATCGAATTAGCCCAACGTCTTCGCGGGGGTGATCGTGAAGCGTTAAAAATTCTGACTGAATGCAATCTTCGGTTTGTCGTCAGTGTTGCGAAAGATTATCAGGGGCAGGGACTTCCGCTGACCGATCTGATCAACGAAGGAAATCTTGGGCTGATTAAAGCCGCCGAACGCTTCGACGAAACGCGCGGTTTTAAATTTATCTCGTATGCGGTTTGGTGGATTCGTCAGTCCATTTTGCAAGCGTTAGCCGAACATTCGCGCATCGTGCGCCTACCACTCAACCGCGTCGGCACCATTAGCAAGATTACAAAAGAAGCCGAAATTCTCGAACAGCAATACGAGCGTGCGCCGCTTCAGGATGAAATTGCCGCTGGGCTCGAAATGCAATCTGAGGAAGTTTCCGACGCCATCAGGATTTCCCGCAAACATCAGTCATTGAATGATCCTTTCCGCGATGGCGAATCAAACGCACTGATCGACGTCATTGAGGACGATGTTCAGGCGCCGCCTTATCATATTTTGATGGATGAATCTCTGAAACAAGAAATCCGCGCTGCGCTGAATACTCTGAAAAAACGCGAGCGAGATGCTATCAAGATGTACTTTGGGATCGATCGCGAATATGCATTGACGCTCAATGAAATTGGCGAGGAATTTAATCTCACGAGAGAGCGCGTTCGACAGATCAAAGAGAATGCGATTCGGCGCCTCAGTCACAAATCCCGCAGTAAAAATTTAAAGTCATACTTAGGTTAAAAAATAGAAAGAAAACATGTTAGAAGTAACCGTATACAAAAATGAACCGTTTGAAAGGGCCCTTCGCCGCTTTAAGAAGAAATACGAAAAAGCGGGTGTTCTGAACGACATCAAGAAGAATCTCAACTACGAAAAGCCCAGTGTCGAAAAAAGAATGCGCAAGGCGAAATCGATCAAACGACTGCACCGGACATTTTTCCAAAGGGAGACCGGTCTCTAATCTCTGCACTGGTCGGATCGGATCGATTCGACATTGTCAATTAACATTCATCCTTATGTCTTCCGATGACGAGAAGCCACGAATTTTAATCCACCAGATAGATAATCCTTTTTACATAATTGTCCGCTCTAATTTACCAGAAAGGACGACGGTATGATCCAAATCAGTCAAATGGGAATGACTTTTGGCGAGAGGAAACTCTTTTCTGATGTCACATTCAATTTGGCGATGGGAAACTGTTACGGTGTCGTTGGCGCGAACGGTTCCGGTAAAAGTACATTCCTGAAAATCCTGACCGGCGAATTGACGCCGACCACTGGCGAGGTGCGCACTCCGTCATTGCTAAGACTTGGTTTTCTGAAGCAGAACCATTTTGAGTTCGAAAACGACCGGATTTTGGACGTTGTTTTGATGGGTAATCCACGACTCTGGAGCGTGCTGAAGGAAAAGGAACGGCTGATTCATCAAAAAATGCTGGATGAAAAGGATGGCTCACGGCTCGCCGAACTTGAAATGCTGATTTCCGATCTCGGCGGCTACGAAGCAGAAACGCAGGCGGCAACACTTTTAAACGGACTCGGCATTGAAAATTCTCAGATTACTGAGACGATGTCAACACTTTCCGGCGGTTATAAACTGCGCGTTCTGCTGGCGCAATGCCTTTTTGGTAAGCCGAACGTTTTGCTGTTTGACGAACCGAACAACCATTTGGATATTGTTTCTATTGCATGGCTGGGCGATTACTTAGTCGAGTATCCCGGCGTTGTTGTTGTTGTTTCGCATGATTACCACTTTTTGAATCAGATTTCGACCCACATTTTGGACATCGATTATGAGTCGATCAAAATGTATAAAGGGAACTACGTTCAATTTACTGAGGCTAAAGAACTCGAAATCCGTCAGCGTGAGCAGGAAATAGTTCGGCAGGAAAAGAAGCAAGAAGAGTTACAGGCATTTTATGAGCATTTCCGTGCGAAGGCGACAAAAGCGCGTCAGGCGATCAGCCGGAAAAAGCAGTTAGACCGCATGGAAGATGTCGTCATCGTCCGCTCGTCACGCATCTCGCCGGTCTTTCAGTTCGTTCAGAAGCGCCCGTCTGGCAAACAGGCGCTTATCGTGTCCGATTTGGACAAGAGTTTCGACGATAATCACGTCTTGAAAAACGTATCGTTCTACCTTGGGCGCGGCGATCGCATTGCCGTCATCGGCCCAAACGGAGTCGGGAAATCGACGTTAATCAAAATTCTCGGCGGTCATTTGAAACACGACTCAGGGTGCGTTGAATGGGGACACGAAGTCTCGATCGGCTACTTCGCGCAGAATCATAAAGAACTTATCCCATCGGGTACAAATCCGTACGAATGGCTTTATGGTTTTGCGCCGACGGAATTCGTCAGCAATATCCGCGGTATTCTCGGAAAAGCGCTATTCAGCGGAGATGACGTTTATAAGCGCAGTGAAACGCTCAGCGGCGGCGAATCCGCTCGGCTCATTTTTGCCCGCCTGATGCTGGAACAGAACAACGTTCTGCTTCTCGACGAACCGACGAACCACCTCGATCTGGAAGCGATTGAAGCACTCTGGCAGGCGCTGGTGAAATTTCCCGGCACCGTTGTATTTGTCAGCCACGACCGGCATTTCGTTGAGAAAACTGCCACAGCCATCCTCGAACTGAGACACGACGGTTTCTCTTTTTTCGAAGGCGACTACCACGATTTTCTCGGCAGGAAAGGAATCGATCATCTCGATCGGAATGTTGTTCCTACAACTAAAAATGCCACTGTCGTTGAAAAGATGGACATAAAAAGAGTCAAACCAAACATGCGGGAACGGCGGCAATTCACTAAAGAACTCTCGCGACTCGAAGGCAAGGCGGCAAAGCGCGAAGAAGATATTCTCTCCATCGAAAACGAAATTGCCGACATCGATAATCTATTTGCCGGATCGGAAATCTATTTGCCGGGAAGACAAGATGAATTTCAGTGCCTATTCAGCCGACAAAAGGAACTGAAATTTTGCGTTCACGAAGAAATGATTCTTTGGGAAGCCGACCAAAACCGTATTGCTGAACTCAATCAACTTATCGCTGAAATAGACAACAGTAAAACTTCCCAATAAATTTTCTCGAAGTCAAATCGTTGAAACATAACAATTCGTCATTGTACTGTTGTTGTTTTCGGGCTATATTTCAGACAAATAAAAAGGTGATATTTGGGAAGTAAAAAGTATAGTGTTCAGATTAATAACGGCGAACGGACGCTTTCCGCTCAAGCGGGTGGTTCACTTTTGTCTGTTCTGTTTAAGAACGGCATTCTCGTTCCATCCGCATGCGGAGGCAACGGGAGATGTGGTTTTTGTCGTGTCAAAATTACCGAAGGCGCGCCTGATTTTACCGACTCGGAGCGGTCGATTATTTCGGAAGCGGATCGACTCAATCATGTTCGGCTCTCCTGCCAAATTCGGATATTTTCCGACATAAAGATTGAACTTCCCACGTCGATGTTCAAAGCCAAACGTTTTACAGGGATTCTGGAAGGGAAATCGGTATTAACGTCTGAGATCGTTGGCTTAAGCATTCGGCTCGTAAATCCGGAGGAAATTACGTTTGTCTCCGGTCAATATATTCAACTGAGGTCACCAATGTATGACGGGCGCGAGATTTCAATCCGCGCTTACTCGATTGCTTCGCTGCCATCGGATAAAAATCATATCGAACTCAACATCCGGTTCGTCCCGAATGGCATTTGTTCCACGTGGGTTTTTCAGCATCTTCAGGTTGGGCAAAAGATTAACTTCACTGGTCCGTATGGCGATTTTCACCTGTCAGAATCAAACGCGCCGGCGATTTTTATCGCGGGTGGAAGCGGCATGGCGCCGTTTCATAGTATCCTGCGCGATATGGTAAAAAGGGATATCCGGCGGGATGTTACCTACTTCTTTGGAGCGAGAACGCAAACCGATTTGTTCTATTTGGACGAATTAAACCGTTTCCAGCGGGAAAATTCGTGGTTTCGGTTTATCCCTGCGTTGTCGAACGAACCGGAGAATTCGGACTGGAAAGGTGAGCGCGGGCTGATTACCGATGTCGTTGCGAGACATTTTCCGGATTGTTCGAAACATGAAGCCTTCCTCTGCGGCTCGCCGGGCATGATCGATTCCTGCCTAAAAGTTTTGGCGCAAGGCGGAATGCCGAAAGACAAAATCTACTATGACAAATTCGCTTAAAACGGTTCAGAGGCAAAACATGACAAATCCGATAAATGATGAATCAATGAAAAAAAATCTTCGTGCGTCGATTTTTTCAGCTGATGGATTTCTTGGTAATGATAACCGGTCGCCGGAAGAGATAATTGCCGCCGACGAGCAGGCGATGAAAGAGCGGGGAATAGAACTCAGGGAGTTGGTCAAACTGCTAAAGTCTGCTTATCAAATAGCCAGAGATGCATTAGGTGTCGAGGTTAATCTCCGTCCCGGTATTACAGCCGTTTTTTATGAATCGATGGGGCGGATTCCGTCGCCATTTCTCGGTGATGGTGTGTTTGAAAAAGGAGAAGTCGTGATCATCGAAACGCAAACCGGACTGCAACTGGTTCTGACACCGCTTGGCATTCACCTCATTGAAAAATATCACTTTTTCCAAGGAACCGGATGCCGCTACCGGATCGATCCAATCGTAGTGATAGAGTTGCTTGGGTAATTTTGTAGATTGAATTTATCAGGTTGAATGTGTTAATTAGGTAGGATTGGGTTTAGTGGGAATAGTTCAGTAAGCCTGTCCTTACAGAGGTTAACGAACCTAATCTACTTATTCTACATAATCAACTAATCAAATGAATCCAATCCGCCAAAGACATACAGACCTGATCTGACCGAATTCAACCGAATCCAAATTAATCTACCCATCCTACTTATTCAACTTCCGTCGCCGCATAGTTTTTCTTCCCATCTTACCGTCATTCTGTTAAATTCCCAGCCGATGAAGAATACATCCCTCAGTTTGGAATATGAACATCGCCTCTGGGAAAGTGGGATTCATCTCGTTGCGGGAATCGATGAGGCAGGGCGGGGACCATTTGCTGGGCCGGTTGTCGCCGCGGCGGTTGTATTCAACGAGCAGTCGGAGATTCTGGAAGGCATCAACGATTCCAAGAAATTGACGCCGAAAAAGCGTGAAAAACTCTACGATGTGATCCTGCATAACGCCAAAGCCATCGGCATCGGCATCGTCGAGTCAGAAGAGATCGACCGGATCAACATTCTTCAGGCGACTTACAAAGCCATGCGTCAAGCGGTTGGACGGCTGAAATTGAAGCCCGGCCATCTATTGATCGATGGCAGACCGATTCCGGATAAAATCTACCCAAGCACAGCGATTGTCGGCGGTGATGGGAAATGTTATTCCATCGCGGCGGCATCGATTGTCGCAAAAGTGTATCGGGACAGGTTAATGATGGAATTGGACTCGGTTTTCCCGCATTACGGATTTGCCAAGCATAAAGGTTACGGCACAGAAATGCATCGAAAGGCAATTGCGACATTCGGGCCATGTCCGATCCACCGGAAATCGTTTGGGGGCGTGAAAGAATTCGTTGTCTCGTCGGAACAGATGCGCGACACAAAGCAGGTTGGGAAATATGGCGAAGACCTCGCGGCATATTATCTCTATCGAAACGGATTTAAGATCATCGCGCGGAACGTTCATATCGGCGCTTACGGCGAGTTAGACATCATTGCGCAAAAAGGGGAAGACCTTTGTTTTGTCGAGGTAAAAACCGAACGGCATAGCGGCGGTTACGGGCCGCCGGAAACTTGGGTCGATGAGCGCAAGATGAAGCAGTTGACGCTGATCGCCGACGGCTGGCTGTCACAGCGACCGGAACTGGATTTGAACTGCCGGTTCGATGTGATCGGCGTGACGATACGCGGGAGTGAAAACAAGATAACGCACCTGCCGGACGCATTTAGGCCGGAGTGAGTTGTCGATTGAAAATTTAACATTCAGGAACGAAAAAAATTCAAATTGCAAATTGCAAATCTCAAATTTACTTTCAATAAATATATCCCAATATAACTCCTATTCAACCTAATCCAACTTAATCTACCTAATCAACTTTCCCCACAAACGTCTATTTCTTTTAATCAAATATTCAGTTAATTTCATACAATTATTTTTGTTGCATTGAAATGAATAGAGTTTGCAAAAAGGAAACGGAATATGTCCATTTTTAGCCGAACAAAGTCGCTGGAAAAACAGTGCGAGGAATTTCTGGATATTACGAACAAATCGACACAGATATTCTTGAAGGGTGTCGAAGCATACTTGGCCAATGAAAAGAAAGAATTTGAGGAGTCTCTGAGAAAAATCACTTTGCTGGAATCGAGCGGCGATTCACTGCGGCGCGACATCGAGGATCAAGTATATACCGAGACGCTGATCCCGGAATCGCGCGGCGACATGCTGGCGCTACTGGAAAACATTGACAACATCATTAATCAGGCCAAGCAGATTTTGATGGAATTCTCGGTCGAAATACCGCGTGTGCCCGAGCAATTTCACGCGGATTACATCAAATTATCCCAGCATAGCGCGAAGGCGGTCGATGAAGTAGTTATCTCCACCCACTCGTTTTTAGTCGATCCGCTAAATGTACGGCATTCATTGAATAAGGTTTATTTTTGGGAACATGAAGCCGACCGGCAATCCGAATCGCTGAAACGCAAAGTATTTAGAACGCCGGAACTGGAATTGAGTGAGAAATTCCATTTGCGCTATTTCGCGCTTCACATCGAACTGATGGCGGATAAAGCGGAAGACGTCGCCGACCGACTGGCGATTTACACAATTAAACGTTCGATTTGACGATGGGATAGATAGAATGAAAGTCAAAATTGCGACAGTATTTGAAAGCGATCCGAAGATCGAGAAGAAATGCAACGAATTCTTTGATATGGTCGCGCAGTCGGCGCTTGTCTGCCTACGCGGCGTACAATCTTATATTGAAAAAGATTTCACGGCTTTTGAAGCGTATGAGGAACAGATAAGAATCTATGAAGAAAGAGCGGATGAATTTCGGAGAGACGCCGAGAGTTATCTTTATACCGAAACGCTGATTCCTGAATCACGCGGCGATGTTCTTTCGCTCCTTGAGAATGCGGACAATATCATCGATCAGATTCGAATGATGATGCTGGCGTTTTCCATCGAACAGCCGGAAATTCCGACGATATTTCATGCCGATTTCATAAATCTGACTGCCAAGTGCGTCGAATCGGTCGATGAAGTAATTTTGGCGACGCGGATGTTTTTCACGAATCCATCAAAAGTGAAAGAAGTTCTTTCCATCGTTTATGTTCTTGAAAAGGAATCGGACAAACAGGCTGAATCGCTTAAACGCAAAGTGTACAGAGCAGACGGAATTTCGCCCAGTAACCAGATGCACCTTCGCTATTTCACAACGAATATCGATCTGATCGCAGATCGAGCGGAAGATCTCGCCGACAGGATCGGGATTTATGTCATCAAACGGATGTATTGATGAACGGGGAAACGATATGAGTGAAGGTTTTGAAGGAGTAACGATTCCGCGCTGGGAATGGAGAGTTTTTGGCAGATCGTTTCAGAAGCCCTCGGCGATCATCCAGCATCATCCGTGTCTCAGAGAACGGCAAAGTACAGATCTGTATATTCTGTCGGAATTTTCAACGGTGAATTGTAAAATCCGCGATTCGGTCCTCGATTTAAAAGTCCTGCTCAAAACAAGCAAGGATCGGCTGGAACAATGGGCTTCTCATCGGAAAATTTTATTTCCGATTTCCATAAATGACATCGGTGAATTGACCGAATTGCTGAGAATTCAGAAACTTCCGGCAAGAATGAACTACGATGAGGGGGAATTTATCCGGATACTTCGCCAATGCGCCAGATTGAATCTTGTCAAAATCCTGAAAAAACGGGTGGAATACCTTGTCAACGGCGTCAAGGTGGAAATTGCGGGATTGACTATCAATGCAGATAATTTCCAGACAATCGGCGTCGAACATGAAGCGCAGGATAAGGCGTGGAAGGTCATTCGTTTACTGGAAATCGACGGTTTCGAGAATATGAATTATGTTCACTTCCTCAAGACCGTATTTCTGAAGAAACAGGGACAGGTAGCATGAGCAAAGAGATCGAGCGTAAATTTCTCGTGGTGTCCGATGAATACAGATATAATAGTATCGTCGATAGATATATTCAAGGTTATCTGTGCAGTTTACCGGAACGGATCGTGCGGATGAGAATCATTGGCGAACGCGCTTTCCTGACAATTAAGGGAAAAATGGTTGGCTTATCTCGCGATGAGTATGAGTATCAAATTCCATTGAATGACGCCCGGGAAATATTGGACAGACTTTGTGAAAAGCCACTCATCGAAAAAGATCGTTACGCCGTAACTGTTGGCGGTTTGGTTTGGATCGTGGATGAATTTCATGGCGAGAATGAAGGATTGACGGTTGCCGAATTGGAATTGAAGGATGAAACTCAATCGTTTGCGAGACCGGACTGGATCGGTCGTGAAGTGACGGGCGTTCCGAGATATTTTAATTCCAATTTAACAGATTATCCGTTCAGTCGTTGGAGTGAAAATGAAAAATAATATTCACCGGTTTTCGGTTCTGATTGTTATACTCGGATTTCTCCTTTGTTCGACCGCAATTAGCGAAAAGGAACCGGAGAAACCGATATTCATTACCGATTATACCGAAACTATCGATATCGGCAACGATGGAACAGCTAATGTCGTCGTGGATGTTCAATTTAACCGACCATACAAGTCGTCGCTTTATATTCCTTTGCTTTTCCGGCATGTGGATCTGGTAACAATTACACCGGATACAACGGAAAAAGAGAATGTCAACCGGATTGTTTCGGAAGGCGGCATAAAATATATCCGGATCGATAAAGCCAAATCTGCGCAGGAATGTCAGGATATCAAGGTACGGTTTAATGTTCCAAAGTATTACAATTTATCACGCCGACTGAAGGAACTGAATCACTATCCGTTAACGCAACGCTTCATCAACAGTTCGCAGGTTAAAATCAGGAAATATCGTTTACAGATTATTCTACCAGAAGGATTTATCGTTCATAAAATCGTCGAAACGACACCTAAATATATCGATATGAAACTGAAAATTCCCGCCTACGAAGTTCAGAATTTCTACGATCGTTCTTCGGTCGTTCTCAATGCGATTGACCTTCAAACCGGCGATTGGGCGAGTCTGGAGATCATTTTTAACAAAACGACGCAGTTCCGGTTATTCATGACCGGTATTGTAATTTCGTTGTTAATCTGTTTTCTGCTTATTTACGATATTGTCTGGCTCCGGCATCGTCGTGAAAAGGACGCGAAAGTGTCGGAAAGTGATAAACACATGAAAGATGGAGAAATAGTATGATAGTTGCCCTAATTTTTCTGTCTTCCGGTCTCTTTTTTGGATGGTCGCTTGGCGCGAACGACGCTTCGCATATCTGGGGAACGGCGGTTGCCACGAAGATGGTTCGTTTCAAGATCGCCGCTCTACTTGCATCGGTTTTCATAATACTGGGAGCGGTGATTTCCGGGAGCGGCGCGACCCACACACTGACGCAGTTGGGCTCGATCAACCAGATCGCCGGCGCGTTTACGGTTGCTCTATCCGCCGGATTTTCCGTTTTCTGGATGACGCGTCTGAAACTGCCGGTTAGCACATCGCAGGCAATCGTCGGCTCCATCGTCGGATGGAATATATTTGCCGGGATGCTGACCGATTACGGCGCGCTGACGCAGATTATTTCGTCGTGGATGTCGAGTCTGTTTCTATCGGGACTCTTCTCGTTTATAATTTACAAGATTGTTAAATCGGTCGTGCCGGTGATCCGGATTTCCATTTTCCGGTTAGACATGTACACGCGGATCGGATTGATCGTCATCGGTTCATTCGGTTCATACGCGCTGGGCGCGAACAATATCGCCAACGTAATGGGAATTTTCATTCCAATCTCGCCGTTCAAGTCGTTCAACCTGGGATTTATTCATATCTCTGGTATTGAGCAATTGTTTTTACTGGGCGGACTCGCGATTGCAGTTGGTGTTTACACATACTCTCACCGTGTCATGGTGACCGTCGGAAAAAATGTCATCAAGATGTCCGCGCAGGCGGCGCTGGTCGTGATTCTGGCCGAATCGCTGGTTCTATTTCTGTTCTCGTCTTCTTCTTTGCATAACTGGTTGGTCGGACATGGGCTACCGGCGATTCCCCTTGTGCCGGTTTCCAGTTCGCAGTTGGTCATCGGCGCGGTCGTCGGCATCGGAATCGCTAATCGCGATCGGAACATCAAACTGAAGGTTCTCGGAAAAATTGTGATGGGCTGGGTGACGACGCCGGTCATGGCCGCGGTGATCACGTATATCTTGCTATTTTTCATTCAAAATGTCTTTGACAAACCTGTTTATGTTAAAGTCGGGTATGAGATCACGCCCGCCGTCGTTGATCGTTTAAAGGAGAGCGGCGTAAAGATTCAGAGGGAAGATTTCGAGGTATTCTATCCGAATGCCCGCACGTTCGACCGTGCGCTGAAGACAGCAAATATACCAAGTATAGATTTTGCTAAGATATTTCAGATAGCCGAGGTAAATGTTATCACGATCCAGAACGTTCCGCGATTCGCCAAGCGTGTTGGCGCATGGTTCACATCGAGAGAATTGCAGTCGATCCAACGGATCGAAGGGCAGACGTTCCGGCACAAATGGGAACTTTCCGACGCGCTGGAAAGACAAAGCACATCCTGGAAAATTTATCGCGGTCTCTCTGCCGACTGTCAGACGCGAATTGCGGAAAAAATCGAATATCTGGCTACCCAATTCCGGGTGAACTATTAAGTAAATCCATTCGCTGGTTTCGGATTTGTCCATCTATGGCGGATTTCAACCAATGGAACATCAGTTTCAAACATTGTAAAGAAAATGGCGCTGATGAGATGATTCTGAAAATATTTTTAAATGCCTATTGACAATCTCTTAATCATGATATATTGGAATTAGGAATGTTTGAAATTGAAAGAGGATTGAATGAAGAAAAGGAAAAAAGGAGAAGAGTAACATTGAAGCGGGATATAGCCTTGCAGGAGGAGATGACTACCATGGAAAAAGGCTTAAAGATGCGGAGTGTTTATTTTTGGAAGGGGACGCAGTCTCAAGAGAGTGAAAAGGGTTGTGTAAAGAGAAGCGATAAAGTCATTTTGAATACGACAAAGGAACCCCATATTCAAATTAACAAATTCGTGATGAACCAAGTTATGAAAAGGTTGTTTTTGTATTTTTTGATATTTGCACAAATAATAATCATAAATGCTACTACTTACATCGTAGATGATGACGGGCCAGCGGATTTTACAACCATACAGAGTGCAATTGATAGCGCGAGCAGTGGTGATACTGTATTTGTCAAAGCAGGAACATACAGAGAAGTTCTCATAATAGACAAAAATATTTCATTATTGGGTGAAGGATCTGACAGCACTATTATTTTAGCGGAAAAGAATAATGTAGCAGTTAGTATCTTGGGAGATGGTATAATAAAAGGATTTACAATAACAAGTGAAGATAGTCTTAAGAATGACGGTATTTTAATTAACGTAAGATATAAAATAGAAATAGCATGTAATCAAATTAAAAAATTTAAAAATGGAATATCTATACCTGATTCTCCCATTTGGGGAAGTAGGTATTATTTAAGTCATTGCACCCATGATACCTGTTACATCAAAATATTTGGGAATATAATTACAAACAATAAAAATGGTATTTACCTTGACGGTAATTATTTGACAGGAGTAACATTTGAAGATACGGTAACCTATGATGCTGTTGAAAATTGGTGGGGAACGGTCGATGAATTGGAAATAAAGAAAGGAATATTTGATTGGGAACCGCGCATAGTAGATTTTAAGAATTGGCTGCTTGAAGAAGTGAAAAACCCTATCGGAGCACAATATAATGGCATTCATCAAAATAATATTTATGGTAATAGTGAATGGAATATTTATGTCGTGCATGATCCAACCGGTGTTAAAGATAAAGATTTAACTTCCCCGTCAAATTTTAAACTGTATCAAAACCATCCAAATCCGTTTAACTCTGTGACAACCATCCGTTACGTTCTTGAACATAGTGGAGAAGTGTATTTGACAATTTATAATGTTCTGGGGCAGCGGATTCGAACCGTGTCATACGATATAAGAACAATCGGTGTTCATGAAACAGAATGGGATGGAAAAAACGATGAAGGAAAGCCAGTTCCATCTGGAGTGTATTTCTATATCCTGAATGTGCATTCACACAGTGAGCAAGTATCTTCTCAAATAAATAGGATGCTTCTTCTACGCTGAAGTTATTAAGGACGGTTGATGATACAATAGTCATGAATAATAGATTTAATCAAAAAAATCCTGGAGATAATAATGCACTTCTCTAATTTAAACAAAACGAACTTAATTTTTACCATTCTCTTTTTTTTCTTTATAATTCAATGTTTTAGTATTGAAGCACACGCTGGCACAAAAACCATTAGATTAAGTTACAATAAGAATGATATTAAATTTTCTAAGCAGAGTGATTTTGACATCATTTCTTTACCTGAATTTGGATTTATTCAAGATTCTCTAAAAGTTGGCGAGCCGATGATGCCGGTAAAAACCATTCGGGTTTTACTTCCATCGGGAACAGAAGTTACAAATGTTAAAATTATTTCAACAAAGGAAAAACAATTAGAGGGGAAATATTACATATACCCGATTCAATATCCTGTTATTAACGGTGAACAGCCGGAGAGAAAGTTTGTTGAGCCTAAAAAAGAGATATATACATCGAATGAAAATTATCCTGGCATATTAGCAGAATTTCAATCTGAAAATTACTTCAGGGAATATTATATTGCAGAGATATTGGTATATCCGCTACAATATAAACCCTCAAAAAGAGAACTCACGTTATATACAGAAATAAGTTTTGAAATAGAGTATATTGCGTCTGCAAAATATCAATTAATTCCACGGTTACGGCAAAATGAAAAGAAGTAGAATGAAATTAAAGAAAAACTAAAGCTTCTTATTATTAATCCGGAAGATATTTCATTAAATGATGATTTGTCAAAACCCACACCAAATCAAAAAGTTGTAGCAAAAACATTATCAATAACTTCTTCTCCTTCCGCTACGGAAGGGCAAGATGTTGAATATATCATAATCACCAATGATGCTTTGGATAGTTCTTTTCAAAGGTTGGCAGATTGGAAAACAAAAAAAGGAATAGTTGCAACAATCAAAACAGTATCCTGGATATCTGAAAATTATTCAGGTTGCGATACACAGGAGAAAATTCGTCATTTCATCCAAGATGCATATTCAAACTGGACTACTGATTATGTATTGCTTGGCGGTGATGTAGACATAATACCTGGACGTATAGTTAATAATCAAGATTATAATCCAATCACTGACCTATATTACTCCGGTCTCAATGGTAATTGGAATTCAAATGGTGATGATAAATTTGGCGATGGTGCCGATTATTATGCAGATCTTTGGGTAGGTAGAGCACCCGTGCATAATACCAATGAAGCGAACTTGTTTGTTGATAAGGTTTTTACTTATGAAAGAAATTCATTGGCACCAGGTCTCCCTTCAACAGCGTATCTAACCAAAATGTTATCTATGGGAGGTGTTGTACATTTTATGGGATGGAATTGGTATTGTGGAATCTATGCAAAAGAAAAAGTAAACAGTTATGCTGTTCCTACTTCGCTTACTAATTGGAGAATGTATGAATATGAATCAAACTATGGAGGTTATTATTCGTATGATCAAATTCTTACGAGAGAAAATGCAATAAATAGAATGAATGAAGGTTATTCTATTATTAATCATATTGACCATTCAAGTCATAGTGAGATGGCAATGGGATCTAAAACAAGTGGAGGCAATTTAAGTATTTATGATGTCGATAATTTAACAAATGGTAATAAGTATTCAGTCGTTTATAGTGCAGGTTGCTCACCAAGCGCATTTGATTATGATTGTATTGGTGAACATTTTGTTTTAAAGAATAACGGCGGAGCAGTTGCGTTTGTAGGACCATCAAGGTCAGTTAATACTTGGGATGGCAATAATCATGATTATGAATTTTTTGAATCCTTGTTTATTAATGATAACTATCATATAGGTCAAACACTTGCAATGACTTGGTATTCGAATCACACTGCGAGTAGGTATAATTTACTCGGTGATCCGGAAATGCCAATCTGGACAGCCGCCCCATCAATTCTTTCTGTTACTCACCCAACTTCAGTTCAAAACGGTACTAATAATTTCACAGTAACCATTAATAACTTACCTACTGGCAAGAATGCAGTCGTTTGTCTGCAGAAGGGTGAAGAGGACTATGCAGTACAAACTGTTACAGCAACAGGCGGTGCTGTCAATGCAGATTTTATCATTACTCCGAATACAACGGGTAACCTGAATGTTACCGTGACCGCTCACAATTTCATTCCATACGAAGCAACGGTTCCAGTTACGCAAACAAGCTCTGCCAATTTATATGTGGATAGCTACACAATTGATGACGATGCGTCCGGAGAAAGTGTGGGAAATGGAGATGGAATTATTGATGCAGGTGAAACAATTGAGCTTCCAGTTACATTGAAAAACAGCGGCTCTTTAGCCGCAAACGCAGTTACGGCAACAATAGCCGCATATTTAAGAGGCACATCAACTCCTCATCCATATATCACGATAACTGATGCGTCGGAAAGCTTTGGAAATATTTCTGCCGGCGGCTCTGCAAGCTGTTCTGATGACTTTGGATTTACAGTGTCGACAAACTGTCCCAATGAGGAAGTTGTGGAGTTCAAATTAACCATAACCGATGCAGCAAGCCATACCTGGTCGGAAACATTTTATCTTCAAGTTGGTACACCGGATGTTCAGCACACGGCTCATACAGTCAATGGAAATTTACAAGCTGGGGCTACAGTTGGTTTAGTTGTTGAACTTTCAAATTTCGGTAATAGTGTTGCAAAGGGAATTACAGCAATGTTAAGCTCATCAGATCCATATATCGAATCTATTACAGATAATTCCGAACAATTTGGCGATATTGATCCAAATAGTTCAAAAAATTCTCAAGAAGACTTTAATTTTAAAATCAGTCCCTCTTATCCTGGCCTACCAGAAGAATTAGATTTTACACTAACAATTCAAGATGAATATGGAAAAGTGTGGACACACAATTTTGAACTTACGAAACCAAGCATTCCAACAATTTTGGATTTTGTTGGTTATGAAACAGCAATTGATGTCATCTGGGGACCGAATACGGATTCCGATTTAAAGGGTTATAACGTATATCGTTCAGATGATACATCAGGTACTTATGAAAAAGTAAATAATCGATTGATTGAGGGAACTTCATATTTTCAGGATACCGGTTTACAGATTGAAAAAATCTATTATTATAAAGTTACCGCGGTAGATAAATCTGCTAATGAGAGCAATATGTCAGATTATTTAAAGACATGGACAACCATCAAATATATTAGTGGCTGGCCAATTAAAATTAATGGTAGAGTAGTGTGCTCTTCTCCTACTTTATTTGATGTTGACAATGATGGAGATATGGAGATATTTATCGCGGATGAAGCTGGTTATGTATATGCATGGCATCATAATGGTGATGAACTTTATAATATTGATAATAATCCAACAACCGTTAGTGGATTTGCTTATGAGAGCGGCGCTAATTTTTACGGAACTCCAGCGATAGGAGACCTGGATGGTGATGGTGTATTTGAAATAGTTATTGCATCAGCTGGTAATAACAACTTGTATTGCTGGCATATCAATGATGGTAATAGTGATGGAAAACCCGATGAATATTGGAACGTTGATCTTGGATATATTAGTATAGGATCACCAACACTTGGAGATATAGATGGTGATGGTAAACTGGAAGTTGTTATACATTCTTGTGATGGACACGTACATATTAGAAATCACGACGGTACTGCATTTGGAAGTGAGCCCTGGGCAGATATAGGTGGTAGTAGGTGGGCTTTTTGTACTCCAGCACTTGCCGATTTGAATAGTGATGGATATTTAGAAGTCATTATTGGTGGTAATGATGGATATATTCACGTTTTGGACTATAATGGAAATGATTATCCAGGCTGGCCAAAATATATTGATCGCAACAACTTAGCTTCCTCACCAGCGATTGGTGATATAGATAAAGATGGACAACTTGAAATAGTTATGCTCGCGGCTGATTTTGGATATCAAAACGATTCACATAAAGTATTTCCAAACACTACTATCATTTATGTCCTAAATAGTGATGGTACAGAGGAAAGTGGTTGGGTCGGTGGAATAACCATTTCTGATATCAATAGTGAAGTAATGCCTTCACCCGCATTAGGTAATTTAGATTCAGATGAAGAATTAGAGATTGTAGTAGGGATAAAAACAACAGTTGAAGCGTGGAATCATGATGGTACTGTTGTACCTGGCTGGCCAATAACTGGGTTTAAAGGGAGTACATCAAGTCCGATGATAGCTGATATTGATGGCCAAGCGGGTAATGAAATCATTATTGGTTCTGATGACGGAAACCTTTATGCATGGCATTGTAATGGTACTCCTGTTGACGGTTGGCCCTGTAGAACAGGTGATATGATTGAATCCTCGCCTGCTATTGAAGATATTGACGGTGATGGAGATTATGAGGTTGTTGTAGGTTCTTTAGACAGTCATATTTATCTTTGGGATACAAAAGGGAAATTTCAAAAAGATTGGGCTATGTTTCATCATGATGCAAGAAATGCCGGAGTATATGAAAATTGGTTTGGGAAAATGTACATATTCAACGATATTACTATTCCATCAGGTATAACATTAACAATAGAGCCCGGCGCAAAAATCTATTTCAATAACGGGAAGAAACTGAAAGTTAACGGCACATTACATGCCCAGGGAACACCAGATAATCATGTCGTTTTCACATCCAGCGCCAGTTCGCCTTCTCCCGGCTCATGGTATGGCATCCGGTTTGAAAATTCCAGTAGTGATGTCAATTGTATCATAAAATATTGTGACATTGAATATGCTGACTATGGAATTTATTGCTTATCGGCATCTCCAAAAATATATAACAATACCATTTCTAACAATAATTATGGTGTATTTTTAGATGGTGGATCTGCTCAAATTGAGAGTAATTATATTATTGAAAATAATATTGGAATAGCCGGTGAGTATACATTTGCCAGTTTTAACAACAATGTGATCAGAGATAATATCTCATCCGGTATCTTTATTGGATTCGGTGGTTATCCTGTTTTTTATAATAACAGCATCACAGACAACGGTGGTAATGGTGCTTATTTTCATTTCTATTGTAGCCCAAGATTCGGGCCGACTTCCGGCTCCACCAAAGGTAATAATATAATCGCATTCAATGCAAGCAATGGAATTAACGCTTATTATTATTGTTATCCGTTCCTGGGAAGCACGGATTCCTATAATCAAAGAATCGGAGGATATAATAGTATCTATGCAAATAACGATTACAATGCCTATGCCAATGGTGAGGTTACTATGGAAGCCGAACATAACTGGTGGGATAATCTTTTTAGCTTCTATGGATATAACGGCTCATCTATCGACTATACACCTTATCTGGCAGATGATCCGGGTGGTGGATCGTCTTTGGCAAAAAGCACAGTTTTATTTTCCGGGAGTAGCAATGGGGATAATGAAGATTATAAATCTGCCGGCTTTAATCCTAAAAAGCCTAATCCTAATCGCCTCTCTGATCTATGGCTTTGGGGACATGATCTCTTTATCAATGATAAGGTTAACGATGCTATAGAAGTTTATAAAATACTGATTAATAAATTTCCTGATACTAAGGAGGCTAAAAAGGTGCTTGTAAAAATCTGTCAGCTTTCCTGGAGCATTGAGCAAGATAATATCAAGAATTATCTTGACCTACTTATAAATAATAAAGAAGTAAACTATAGCCTGAGGAACGTGGCTTATGAATTACTTGTTTTAGATTGTTTAAGTAAAAAGAGAGTCGATGTAGGCATTGAATATTGCCAAACTATTCTCAGACTTTACCCCGATACTAAAAGCGAGAAGTTTGCACTTTATCAAATGTTCAAGATTTATTTAAATGATTTAAAAGATACCGTAAGTGCCAGCTTATATCTCAATGAACTAAAGCGTAAATATAACAATGACCCTTTAACATTGATGGCCAGTGAAGCGAATGGAGAAAAAGCTAACTGGTTGTTGGAAAAGCGCACTTATGAACCTAATGCAAAGTCATTAAAAATATTATTACCTGAGAAATTCGCCCTCCGAAACAACTATCCCAATCCCTTCAACCCGCGAACGACGATTGCCTTCGACCTACCGGAAGAGTCTCACGTAACGCTGACGATTTATGACATCATGGGTCGTGAAATCGTCAGGCTGTTAGATGAGAATCAACCAGCCGGATTTCGCCATGTCGTCTGGGATGGTAAGGACAAGTCCGGGCAGACAGTATCCAGCGGGATTTACCTCTATACTCTTAAGAACTCGGCGGGATTCAGCGAGACAAAGAAAATGGCGCTGATGAGGTGAATCTGAAGATATTTTTAAAGGCTTGTTGACAAATAGCAGATTTTAATATATATTGAAATTAGTAGTAAATGAATGATTACAATGAAAAAAGACTTGAAGAAGCGGAGTGATTCTCGTGTAGGAGAGGTGCATTTATACAACACACCATCTTCTTAATGGACAGATTTGAAAAACCGCTTAAATGGTAAAATATATACTAAGATGAAAATGAACAGACAATATATGGAGGCAGATATGCAACTGAACATTCCAATAAATCCCCGCGCCTTCCATCGCTCGGTGTGCGACTTCGCGATTTCGGCGCGGGGTGATGCGTCCCGACTTTTTCGGGAAAACAACGTGGTTGAAATTATCTAAAAATGAGTGTACTTTCAACCATGAAGATAATGAAAAAAAGGAAATACGATGCCCTCTAATAACCTGAAAGCAAAAAAATCAATGTCAACCATCTTACTGCTAGTCATCGTCTTCTGTGCAACGTCCTGCAGGGAATGTCCGACCGAACCGGATAACGACATCTATCTCGCGGTGGAAGACATATTCTGCACGTCGATAACACTCAAGGTTACCCTGCCGGATTCCGATAATGAGAATCAGTTTGCGCTGGAACGCAACGATTCGACGATTCTTACTCTGACCTGCTACGATGACGACACCCTGATCACCGATGAAGACCTGACGCCCGATACCGACTATACCTATCGTGTTCGCTTCCTGAAAGACGGCAAGACCAAGGCCGAATCCGATCCCATCACGGTACATACAATGGACACTACCAGCCATTACTTTGTATGGGAGATTGACACACTAGGTCTCTATGGCAGTTACCTAAACGATGTCTGGATTGTCAATGAGAATGATGTCTGGGTAGTTGGAAATATTGAGACCGATAGTGGAACTTTCAATGCCGCGAGATGGGACGGAAAAAAATGGGAACCTTTAAAAGTACTATCTGGCTATACTCCTAACTATGGTATTTTATATTTTTCTGAAAAAGACATTTGGGTTACTTCTGGATTACCCCAACATTGGGATGGTAAAATATGGACTTTATTTCATCTTTGGAATATGGGAATTCTTGGTAATAATGATGGCGGCGTAGAACACATTTGGGCTTCATCCCCCACGGATATCTACTTTGTTGGCAGAAAAGGTTCCATCGTCCACTACGACGGCTCGACTTTTACAAAGATTGAGAGTGGAACAGATGTGGATTTACTGGATATATGGGGTTTAAACAGTCAGTCAATTTGGGCAGTGGGAGAAGACAATGGTTATTTTCAAAGTGTACTTCTTTATTTTAACGGAACTACTTGGGAGCAGATATATTATGACAATGCGTCTGTTAAAAAAAACAATAGGAGTCTCTATGGACACTTTCGCACTGTCTGGGTGTGGGATGATGATATCTACCTTGGAGGTTCTGCTGGAATATGGCATAAAACGATCAATTATTCAGACTGGGACTTAACGCGTGACATCGATATTATATCGTCTGGTATTTTTGAAAGAAAGATCAGGGGTAATCAAAACAATGATATCATACTAGTCGGCAATAATAAGACTGTAGTTCATTATAATGGGGTAAACTGGAAAATCGTTATGGAAAGATCTGCATATAATGATTTACTTTCGATAGATATTAAAAATGATATCATAATAGCAGTGGGGAATACGTTGGGATTAAACGGACTTGTATTGCGTGGTCATCGATAAAAATAGTTTGCGAATACTATGAAGAAAAAAAATATTTATATCCTATTAATAATCTCAACCTTTATTACGATAAATAGTACATCAGCAGCAAATGATAACAATGATTATAAAGAGTGGATTAATTTAGGAGTAGGGTTCTGGTGAGCTTTACCCCAAAAACTGGAGAGGTAGCATAAGTGATAAAAATGTGTAACTTTTCAGTAGAAAGGGGTAGCGAAAATGAAGCGAAAATTCAGC
>PEYN01000126.1 GCA_002774355.1 Candidatus Marinimicrobia bacterium CG08_land_8_20_14_0_20_45_22
GGCCGCCGACTTCACTATTGGATGTAGCGCGGCTTTCTTTGGCAAAATAGTTGAATTGCAATTTGATTTTTTTATTAACGTCCGAAGTCAGTTTTAATATCCCGGAATAATCCCTGAAAGCATCACGCGTCAAGGGAACGAGATACATATCCCGGTCTGTCTTAAATGACGCATAGAACCTTAAATTCCCCAGCATCTTACTGACAACTGGCACTGGACCGCCAAAACCGGCGTCGATGTTATAGTCGCCTTTTTTAATATCGCCTTGACGACGATGTTCCCATTCGAATAGCCGTTTTACGGCAGTCGGCGTTAGGTCGTTTGTCGGATCATTATCTGCCAATAAGTCTTGTGCTTTCTTATTCCATCCGCCCGGAAACGCAGGATATGACGCTTGCATATAAGGATCCCAAGCGCCGTTGTTCGTTCCCGTCCAGCATACATCCTCATCTAACCATGGACGCACATAATAGGAATTGGGGTCAAACACGGAAAGTCCGAAATGCTTCGGAGCCGCTGGACTATATCGAGTGCTTAGGTTGAACGTATATTTATCGGATGAGCCTTCACGAGTGACGACGTTAATGATGCCCGCTTGCAGGTCGCTGTACTCCGCGCTGAATCCACCCGACGTGATCATGATTTCCTGAACCGAGCTAAGCGGAATGCCCGAAATCGGTTTGCCGGTACGGTCATCTTTAAGGGAAATACCATCTACCATCATTGCCAGTTCATCGGAATCGCCTTTTCGGACGCTTAGTCCTTCGACACCCGCCTGCATTCCGATAACGCCGTTTACACTCGTCACCGGCAAATCGTCGATTTGTTCCCTTGAAATATTCGTTTGGCTGGATGCAACGTCGCGTTGCACCACTTTTCTCTCAGCGACGACAACGACTTCTTCGCCAACCAGGGATTCGACTTTCAAATCGACTTCCAAAGGAGTCGTCAAATCGATATAAACGCGAACATCGGTCAATGTCAATGGGGCATAGCCTATCATCATTACTTTGATCGAATACGTGCCGGGAGCAATGTTTAAAATAACAAAATTCCCATTCCTATCGGATGCGGCGCCCAAACTCGTGCCTTCAATAATCACGTTCACTCCGCCTAATGGTTGACCTGTTCCGATATCAACAACCCGACCGGAAATTTTCCCTGTTGTGCTGGCAAACAACGCCGTCACCAGAACTAGACATAAAATAATTGCAAAGGTAAACGTTCTTTTCACTTCCATCTCCCTTTTGAAAAAGACTATAAAATTTTAAAAAGCAAAATTCTAATAGATCATGATCGTGGACAAATTGTCCATCGCTATCCGAAAATATTTTTGATAGGAATAACTTGTATGTGTAGGAACGGAAGAAAGATTACTTTGAATTTTTACGTTTTTCATGATTTCGAAATCAATTGTCTCAATTTACTATTGCTCATTGCTCCTTAAAATTTCAAATTCACATATCACGTCCCATTTCCCTGGAAGACCGACTCTCGTCCTTTAAATGACCTCAGCTACGAACTGACGATGCTTCTCAAAGTACGGCGGCAATTTATGCAGTTCTTTAAAATATGTCAAGATTTATCTACGGCTTCCTCATATATTTTTTTTATTTCCAAATCCTATCCGTCCCCGGCACAAAAAATCCTTGTTTCAAATCGCTCCCCCAAGATTTGAATATCTAAAAGGTTAGTAATTTTTGCTTGAATTCGTTAATTAGTTTGAAACTTCACGCAAATTAAAAACAATCCGGATTGTCACGATTTTTTGCGGCGGGACGATAATATCAAACCGGTTAGGATTTTCAATCTGAATGGCTCCCATAACCTGTTCTTTCAAATTCAGTTGTGAAACCGCACGAAGCGGTAAATACGACGCGATCTTGCCACGAATCGAATTGCCTGTTGGATTGGCAAGTCTCAGTATGATGCCTTCACCGCTTGCACTTTCTTTCAAGGCACTAAAAACCAAATCCGAAGGCTCGATTGAAAGAAACTGGCATTTCGTTGGTAAAGGTCCAGACGATTCTTCTGCCTGATGGCAAGTCAATGGAACATGATAACACATTCCTTCGCGAAGATACTGCCCATTTTCGAGATTCCCAAGGTGAGGAAAAAAGGCAAACTTGATTTTCAATCCTCGCTCTACTAATAGGTTATCACTTTCTTGTCGTTCACCGACGAAATTTTCACAATCAGCAACAAGCGGAATAGTCAGAACTGGTTTGCTAACCGAATCAATTTTATATCGATTCAGTCCATTCACATAAATCGAAAAACCACCTTCCTCATTACAGAGCCCGACAAGACTGGTCATCGGAAAAGAACGTTCATAAAATTTTTCGTCAACGAAATTAGAATTCGAACGGAGTTTTCGAGATTCAAAAGCAAACCGGCTGTTATTGAAAATTGTCTGAACAGGAAAATTCGTCGGAAAACAAATATGAAAATCACCCCCCACCGGAAAAGTCTGGAAATGAACATCATAATAAAGGAATCGCGATGATTGATGGAGCGTAATCGTACTTGAAAATTTAATCGTATTTCCATGGGTTATATTGGGCGAACCAGCTACCGCAGGTTTCCACTCATAATCAATCCGATATGCCGCGGATAAGTGATTATTATAGATTTGATTAATTACTGGGTGAAGTTGTTCCGTTGTTATTTTCCTTCGCACACCTGAAACAGATTGTTCTTTGCACCTCGGTATAAATTGGAAATAGCCGATATTTTCATAGTTAAAAGCGGTTTCCGTTGAAAAAACTGTTACCGTTCCGTTTGGGTTGATCCCGGCTCGCATGAAATCGTTTTCAAGCACATTCGTTTCACAACTGATGGGCGTTTGATGAATCGGCTTAGGATGCAGTACCGGCTGTATGGAAAGAATTTTATATCCCATCGCCGGCAAGTTTTTTACGTCAATTACGCATCTATATTTCCGTACAATGTTACGTTTGCCGCCGGGCATAGTTACGGAATTCTCTTTCTTCTCGATAACAAAACACGGAACAGACCTGCCGGATAGGTCGCTGACTTCGATGGCCTTTTTGTCGCTAACTGCTGGAATTTCAAAAAAGATTTCGGCGATTTCCGACCGGTTAAAAGTCAGCGGGTTAACGATGGCAATCAGAAATTCCTCTTCCGTTTTTTTATGAATCTCTACCCGACTCAGAATGGATTGGATGGCGTTCTCATAAGTGTTTTTAGCCAACTGAACCGTCTGTTCGTAATCGCGGTTGATCTTCTCTATTTTTTGAATATCGTTCTCCGAAATATACTGAGACATGTTTTGTAACGTAAAAAGTTTACGCCATAATGTTTCTATTTCGACGTTTACCTTAGGGGCGTTCAACTGCCTTCCGATCTCAAGCCACGGTTCAATATAATATAGGATTAAATGTTCGATCTGAGAATTCAGGTCCAGCAGGCGCACTTTTCCCGGATAGAAATAACCCGAATTTGGATTAAATGTCGCTTCATCAAGCAATTCGCGTCGCTTAACTGGCAATTTTTCCAACTCTATGGATTCTTTAATTGCCCACGGATACCGATGGAGTTTGGTTTGGATATTATTATCGGACATGCTTTCTGCGAGAAGTTTGAGGTTTTTCTCCAACTCGGCAGTCTCAATTTCTGCTTCATCAGGTTCTATTAAAATTAAATCAGGCATTTGAGAATTGATAGATTTACTCTTAGTATCCGAACTTTCAGACGGCTTCCCAAAATAATCAGAAAGGAATTGCCCAATTTGATTTGATTTGAACCGCCGATAACGACTCGCTAAGAGTTTACAACCATCCATTCCTTCCCATATAAACTGATTGGACGAGATCGACGGAAGAATCACTTCCTCTGAAACTAAAACCGTGTCAATATTGAATCCCGAATAAATTTGCGGAAGTTGTGAATTAAGCCCGCCTGTCAGTGGACTTATGCCCATTTTCAAGGTTTCGCCGTATTGTTGCCCGACTTTTTCTCCGATAAGCAGATTCCGGATGATAGCCTCTCCGCTCGAAAGGCAGGAACACGGATAAATATACCAGGGACCAAATGTCAACCTGCCCGAAGCTAACATCTGCGCGATTTTGCTTCTCTCTCCGGGAAATTTTGTCAGATAATCATCCAACGACTTGACCTGAAAATCAAGCACAATGGCGATATTTTCCGGAACCGATCGGAATAGATCCAGCATGGATGAAAATACGCCGGATCGACTGGTTTTCTTATCCGAAACAGACAATTCCGAAAATGGATATACGAATACGACAAACATGTTTTGTTTCTCTTCTTTCACGTCAAATTCCTTTTTCTATTACGAAAGATTTTGCATCCCATTCAACACTCTTCAGTGAATAATATACAATACCGTCTGTTCATTTGCCAATATACCCAAACAATCAGCAATTTCTGCTTTTTCAGAAAGAGATAGAAATCAAATCTACAAGTTATTGCGTAGTTTGAACCATTCGTGAAAAATGACTCCGGGAAATACATTTTCACGTGCCCAAGATATATATTTATCGAGTTCTTTTCGTGTGGAGGCTTCGAAGCAGGGAAAAATTTTTTTCATCTTGATTTCGAGACGATATTGATCCAACAAATCCTCGGCCCACATTAGGTTTTTCTGTTTCTGCTTGTGATGCAAATATGGAGAAATAAAACATCCTTCGTCAGCAATTGCCAGCGGCAATTGACCTGTCGTAAAGGGCAAATCGATCAGCGCCAACGGTGGAAGAGAAATAATGAGTTTCGAGTTTTTCCCAAGCGTCTGTTTGGCATCGGCAATCATGTTGAAGATAGTGGTCGATCGCCACTGAAGCCATTCGGGCATCATTTCGACGATCTGTTGCGGTGAAGTGATGATCTCTCCCACAACCGATGAAAATTCAGTCACACAAAATGGACAATAACAAAATGGCGGAACTCTGTTTTGAATGTCCAATTCTTCCTTTTCCCAAAAAAACGGAAAACGAAGATGTTCCAGATAAAAATAATCCGGAGCGGAAACGCGCGCCATTTTATCGATCAGACGGTAAAAATATTCCAAACCTGTCGGATTGTTTGGACAAACCGGATGGTACCAGTCGTCAGGAACATACGCGGCTCCCGAAATACCAACCGGCGGAGAAAAGGATTCCTGTTTCCAAAGTAATGGGCTGTGAAAGAAAACCAGAATAACACCTGTTTTCAAACCTTTTCCGCGCGCAATGTCTATCATCCTTGAAATCGGAAGAAAATCCGACCGCCAGTTAGCAGAATCAGGTAGCGACATAGATTTCGTGGAAGAAATAATAACGCCGTCGAATCCAGTATCTTTGATTCGATTTAGATTCTCGGAAAAATCTTCCCGATTGTAATTGTTTACAATATATTTCACAAACGTCGGCATTCATTCTCCAGTTCGGTACCCTAACAACAAGGTTTTTGAAAAACAATCGTAACAAAGATAATTTCCGATTGAATAGTTTTCATGTATCAAAAATCTTCGCGAAAACCCTGCTTTTGTCGGAGCGAGAGGATTTGAACCTCCGACCCCCTGAACCCCATTCAGGTGCGCTAGCCAGGCTGCGCCACGCTCCGATTTCAAAGACAAGGGAATTTACCCTTTTTCAAATTGAATTCTAAAGAAAAAACCGCTTTCTTCACTAATCATCTAGGATGCCCAGAATCTCCTGAAGCCCCTTTTTGACTTCGCTAAGCAACTTTGGTAAATCTTTATCCTGAATTGCTGACGCTTCATTAATCTCATAACTTTCTTCGTCAGTAATTTCCATCTCCTCAAGTTTGACCTGTTTCAATTTTTGTTTGGCTCCTTCAATTGTGAATTTTTTGTCATAAAGGAGATGTTTGATATATTGAATGACCTTTATATCTTTTTCACGATAAACGCGATTTCCTGCACGATTCTTCGATGGCGATAGCGACGAAAATTCAGTCTCCCAGTAACGCAACACATACTGTTTCAGTCCGGTGATTTCGCTGACCTCACCGATGGAGTAGTATAATTTTTTTATAGGCTTGTTCACTTTCGACCTGTTATACACTTCACTTAAACCACTACTTTAGTAGTATAATCATGAAGATTCATTATGTCAAGGATTATTTTTATTTCAGGGCCTTCGCCGCGAGCGTCGCATTTGAGCAGAAGTTGATCAGGTTTTGCTTAATCATCTGCCAACGAAATCCTTTTCCATTGCGGACTTTCGCCTCGATAGAAGAAAGCGAATCTGTCAAATATACTGCCATCCGACCGAGTTCCATCTGATTATGAATTCCCTTTTTGTATCTGAAAGGATAAAAACCACAAACGCCAGAATATCCGTATTGTCTTGCCGCTTCAACGATCCGGTGATTGACCTTACCAAACGGCGAAGCGAAATACCGGACTCTGCAACTAAATTTTTTTTCTAGGATTTCTTTGGAATGCGCCAATTCCATCCAGATTTCATCAGTTTTCAATCCGACAAGACTCCGATGAGATTTTCCATGCGAACCGATCTCCCACCCTTTTTCGTACAGTTTAACGATCTCCGCAGAGTTCAAATGCCGAAAATGAATCCACCCCAGATGTGAATCCCAATCATTCGATTTTCCGATATAATCCGTGATGATAAAAACTGTTGCCGGAGCACTGAATTCTTCTAAAATCGGAAAGGCATACTCGTAAATATTTTGATAGCCGTCGTCAAATGTAATGGCGATTGCCATCGGATCATCAGCATAAAGTCCTTCCAAATCCGAAAGCGTTACGAGCCGAAAACCTTGCCGTGTTAAAAATTGAATCTGCTTACGAAACTTCTCCGGCGGAATGCAGGAAATTCCGATCTCTTTTTTTTCATCAATCTTGTGATAAACTAATATGCGATTCCCTGCGATGTCGCCGCTCCTCCAACCTATTTCGGAACGAAGTGGTTTTTCCGATAAAAACGTTCGGTAAATTCACCAATCAATTTATAAGATTTTACCAACGTTTCTTCATCGGGTAGAAAGACAATTCGGAAATGGTGAGTGTTCGGTTTTTGACCGAATCCGCTACCGTAAACCACTAATACACCAGTTTCTTCCAATAATTCCAGAACATAAGTCTCGTCGCTGATTACATCTGGCAACTGGACTTTCGGAAAAGCATAGAAAGCGGCTTCCGGTTTGACGCACGAAATTCCAGGAATTGCATTCAACATTTCAAAAGTAATGTCCCGGCGTTTTTGGATTTTCGCTTTCACTCCGACTAAATGCGGATCTCCGCTTTCGAGCGCTGGCGCAATCGCATACTGTTGAGGATGCGGCGCGCAAAGCCGCGCACGAAGCAATCGATTGATCGCCTCGCGGTAATCAACCATGACTTTCGCAGGATCGCGAAAAATTGCCCAACCGACACGCCAACCCGGCATAATATAATTCTTGCTCAAGCCACCGAACGTAATGACTGGAACGTCTTCGCTAAGCGACGCAATCGAAATGTGTTTGCGGTTATCGAGTAGCAATTTGTCGTAAATTTCATCGGCAAAAATAACCAGATTATGTTTTCGCGCGAAATTGATAATATTCAGCAAACTTTCAAGACTATAATTCGCGCCGGTCGGATTGTTTGGATTGATCACGACGATCGCTTTGGTTCTTGCATTGACCCGACGTTCGAGTTCGTCGAAGTCGATCTGCCAACCGGTTTCTTCGTTAAGTAAATAAGGATTGAGTTCGCCATGATAAACCGGAATCTGTCCGCTGTAAAGCGGATAGCCGGGCGATGGCGTCATGATGTTGTCACCGGGATTGACTAACGCGGCAATTGCAAGCGTTATTGCTTCAGAAGCGCCATTGGAAATGAAGACATCGTTCGCAGTGATATTCTTTATCCTTTTTTCCATAACTGCTTGACGAGCAACCGCTTCGCGCGCTTCGGTAATTCCCATGGAATCACAGTAAGTCGAAACATTCAATCGAGAACCTACTTTTGATTGAAGAATTTTTTCGGCCACGATTTTTCTCAACACTTCGGGAGTTTCAAAATCATAAACAGGCGGATCGCCGATATTCAAATAAAGAATTTTCTTCCCTTTTCCCTCGAGTTCCTTTGCTTTGATAACGATATCCCGAATGGCGTAAGTTACTTTGTCGGTACGCTCAGCAGGAATAATTTTCGATAACATGAAAACCTCCAAAAACTTTATTGATCGGATTGATTTTTAACATATCGTTTATATCCATTTTTCGGTACGATGATCGTCTCGATGAAGTTGGATTTATTATCATAAATATACGACGACAGTTCCTGCAGATCGCGAGCACTAATTTTGTCAATGATTTCCAGAATTTCATCAACACCAATAGCCCGTTTCTCGTGAATTTCCATTCGAGCAATGTGGCTCATTCTGGATTGCATGCCCTCCAAACCAAGAACGGTTCCGCTCTTCGATTGCTGTTTGATTTTTTTCAACTCATCTTCAGGAATCGGTTCATTCACCACTTTTTCCAACTCCTGATAAATCATCGAACGAACCTTATCCAATTTTTTCGTATCGGCGCCGGCGTAAATTCCAAATGCGCCTTCCGATAAAAACAAATCCGAAAACGAATAGATTTCATATACAAATCCATACTTCTCACGGATGTTATTAAACAGGCGCGAAGTCATGCCTCCGCTAAGAAGAACATTCAGCAAACCGAGCGTGTAACGGCGCGGATCGGTCTGGGGAAAAATTCGCTTTCCCAGCACTAAATGCGCCTGACTGATCGGTTTGGCATAAATCTTCTGCCGTTCTCGCACGGGAAGGACATCGGGAATGGGCAACCTTCCATTTCCGGCAGGCAGTGAACTCATATACTTTTCGACCAATTCCACCAACTTCTGATGTTCGATCCTACCGGAAGCGGCAACGACCAAATTTTTTCCTGTATAGTTCGTCCGGATAAAATCATTCAAATGCTTCTCTGTAAAAGAGCGAACATTTTCAATCGTTCCTTGAATCGGTCGCCCAAACGGATGTTCCGGGAAAATTTGATCGGAAAAATAGTCGTGAATAATGTCGCCCGGATTATCTTCGATCTCCTTGATCTCTTCGATAATGACGTCCTTTTCCTTCGCCAATTCACCGGGATCGAAAACCGGATTCAGGATAAGATCGGAAAGGACATCGACTCCGCGATCGATGGTTTCGCTCATCATCCGAACATAAAAACAGGTCGAACTTTTGCTCGTATAAGCATTAATGTTTCCACCGATGGATTCGATTTCGTAACCGATTTGAAAAGCCGT
>PEYN01000127.1 GCA_002774355.1 Candidatus Marinimicrobia bacterium CG08_land_8_20_14_0_20_45_22
CAACCAGCAGAAAATTCCGTCGCAGACAGTTGAAAAAGCGGAAGACATTCTTCGGCTTGCAGGCAATGCGCAGGTGCTTGGAATCGATGAGGCACAATTCTTTGACAACACTCTGGTCGGCGTCTGCCGGAAACTGGCCGAAATGGGGCGGCGCGTCATCGTTGCCGGTCTCGATAAAGATTACCGAGGCGAACCGTTCGAGCCGATTCCTCAACTTCTCTGCGAAGCGGAATATATCACAAAAACATTGGCAATTTGCATGAAGTGTGGGGGTCCCGCCAACTACACGCAACGGTTAACAAAATCCAGTGAACGAGTTTTATTGGGAGCGACCGACACTTACGAAGCGCGCTGTCGCGCCTGTTTTGAGCCTCCCAAAGAGTGACGATCCCTATCAGAAAATAAAATTGAACGCTGGCATCTAATTCACCAATTCAATGTAGAAGGAAAAGAAAAATGAGATTTATCGGAATTCTCGGAATTATCATATTGCTCGGTATTTCCTATCTCATGTCTAACAATCGGAAGAAAATTCGACCGCGTATCATTATCTGGGGTTTACTTCTTCAGGTGCTCTTCGCGGCGGTAATTCTCGGCAAACCTGCACTTTCTTTCTTCAGTATGTTCGTTTTTCTGATGATGGTCGTGATTTATATTTTCAAAAACGATATTAATCTGGCGGGCGATCGGAAACAGCAGATGGGGAAAACGGCATTAGTGATTGCTTATTCGATAGCCGCGCTTCTGGCGTTCTATTGTATATCTGCTCTCAGAATTCTCGGCTGGACGATCGTAATCATATTTGCGGCAATGATCGTCAAATCCATCTTGAAAATCAAAACCGGTAGCAAATACTTTTCACTGGCTTTTATGGCATCGTCCTTCGCGTGGTTTTTTATGAACGGTTTTACTGGCGAAGTGATCTTTGCGTGGCTGAGTCATAAAGTTGAACGCTTTCTCGGTTTAGCGACATACGGCGCGGAATTCCTTTTTGGGAATCTGGCGCTGGATAAATATTTCTTCCCGAATTCTCAGGCGTGGCCGGGTTTTGGAATGCAATTTGGATTCAGCGTTTTGCCGGTCATTATATTTTTTGCCTCGTTTATGGCGATTCTTTACCATCTCGGCGTGATGCAGATAATCGTTCAATGGATGTCGCGCTTCATGCAGTGGACGATGGGAACGAGCGGAGCCGAGACGCTTTCCTGCACGGCGAATATCTTTGTCGGACAGACAGAAGCGCCGCTGTTGATTCGCCCGTTTCTTAATGAGATGACTGTCTCTGAACTTTTAACCGTGATGGTTGGCGGCTTTGCAACAATCGCGGGCGGCGTATTGGCTGGTTATATCAAGATGGGCGTCAGCGCGACGCATCTGATCGCGGCAAGCGTCATGTCCGCGCCGGCGGCTTTGCTCGTTGCAAAAATCATATATCCTGAAACGGAACTATCGAAGACAGCGGGCGAGGTTGATTTGCCTAAAGATATTGTCCAGTCGTCGAATTTACTGGAAGCGGCGTCGTCCGGTGTTACTGACGGGTTGAAACTCGCCGCTAATGTTGCCGCCATGCTGATCGCGTTTATCGCGCTTATCGGACTTGCCGATACAATACTCTCTGTTCTTGACAGATTGATCGATGGAAGATTTTTTCATGGAACCTACCACAAATATGCGGCGGCGAGCGGTTTTTCGCCAATAGTTGGAGAATATGCAGGCTGGTTCCCTGGAAGTTTCAAGACTTTTTTCGGAACGATGCTGAAACCACTGGCGTGGGCGATGGGCGTGTCTTGGAAAAATGCGGGTGAAGTCGGCAACCTACTCGGCATCAAACTGGCGTTGAATGAATTCGTTGCATATGGCACGCTTGCTGAACTGAAAGCAAACGCCGTTATCGATCCGAAATCGATCGTCATCGCTACGTACGCTTTGTGTGGATTCGCCAATTTTTCGTCGATCGGGATTCAGATCGGCGGCATCGGCGCGCTGGCTCCGAACAGGCGGAAAGATTTGTCGAAGGTCGCTCTGAAAGCAATGTTTGGCGGCGCATTTGCATCGTGGATCACCGCTTGCATCGCCGGAATATTATTCTAAGAATCGGAAGCATGATTCGGTAATCGAAGACAAGTTGAGGGAACATTTATGAAATTGATTGTCCTTGGACCTCCCGGTGTCGGGAAGGGAACTCAAACGCATAAACTCTGTGCTGAATTAGGAATGACGCATATTTCGACGGGAAATATCTTAAGGGAAGCGATTAAAAACGGGACAAAATTGGGCGAACAGGCAAATGCTTTCATGACCAAAGGCGAGTTGGTGCCGGATGCCGTCATGCTCGGAATTATCGAGGAAAAATTGTTTGGCAAACAAGCACCGGCGAACTACATTCTGGACGGTTTTCCGCGAACCATTGCGCAGGCGGAAGGGCTGGGAAAACTATTCCAAGTTCATAAAGTATGGACTGACGCCATCATTCTGCTCGATGCGGAAGTTCGGCAGATCATCGACCGGCTTTCAGCGCGAAGAACCTGCCGGAACTGCAACGCCGTTTATAATCTGATGACGAATCCGCCCAAACAGACCGGTCGGTGCGACGCGTGCGGCGGCGATCTCTTTCAGCGCGACGACGATAGAGCCGAAACAATTGCTAAACGATTGGACATTTATACGCGGCAAACCGAACCGCTCGTCGAATTTTATCGGAAATCCGGGAACCTGAAAGTCATTTCGGCGGATGGAACTCCGGATGAAGTCTTTCAACGCATTAAAAAGGAATTGATTGGAGGTTAGTGAAAAAGTGGTGACCGTTGGCATTACTGGTGGATTAGGAGCGGGAAAAAGCGCGGCGGCGGCATTTCTGGAAGAAAAAGGCGCCTATGTGTTCAATGCCGATGTCGTTGCAAAGGAATTGCTGAAAAGTGATCCTGAAATTAAAAAGGATCTGGTTGACGCTTTCGGAGCGGATATCCTGAAAGACGGAGCGATCGATAACGAACGATTGGCAAAAGTATCCTTTGCCGGCGAAGAAAATCAGAATATCATTAATGATATTATACATCCGCGCGTAATCTTGGCATTTCGAGAAAAGCTCGAGAATCTGGATAAAAAATACGAATTGGTCGTCGTCGATGCGCCTTTGATTTTCGAATCGGGCTTCGACAATCATCTTGATCACACTGTTTTAATTTACACGCATTATAAAATACGGCTGGAGCGTGCGATCCGTCGCGGAACGATGTCCCGTGAGGAAATTCTCAGGCGCATGGAACTCCAGATGCCGGAGGAAGAAAAGCGGGAATTGGCGTCGTTTGTCATCGATAACAGCGGCACGTTGGAGCAACTGAAATCCGCGATGGAATCGCTATACAAGAAACTGATGTCGTAACTTTTTCCGTATTTTCTTAAAACATTTTTAGATTGTCGGCTGAAATTTTCAAAACGGTAAAACAGAAAGTGGAGATTTTACAGGCATTTGATTAAATTGCCTCTGCTATGATTTGTTGCGCTCGAAATAGTGAAAGAAAAAGTAGAATGCGGATCAGATTCGCGCTCGCTTTATTGATCCTCGCATTCCTTCCTGTTTTGACGAGCGCTGAATCTCCGTTTTCCATTCTAAATTTGACGCTTGTCGGAGAGAACGATTTGCGGCAGTGTGTCAATCATCAGTTGGAATTCAAATGGCAATATTCACAACCCACTGCGGAATGCTCTGTTGAGATGATCCTGTCAGAAGTACTTCTAAAGGGCGACACCGTTTTCTGGGAATCCGGGACGGTAACGATGGATCAACCGAGTTTTCAATACGTCAGCCTTGGAGATATTCAAGATGGTGCGAAATACCGATTTTCCATCCGCGCGAAGAATCCGCTTATGGAATGGTCTGATTATGCGACGCTGGACTTTGTGATGAATTCGGTTCCGGCAAAACCGGCGTTTGTTATGCCAAAAGATTTTATCTCACGCCAAAACGAAATAGAACTCAAGTTCACACCGGCGACGGACAAACAAACCAAACCGTCTGGCATTCGGTATCAGATAAAACTCTCTTCAGATTCTCTCGGGAAGAACATTCTGTTCGATCGAACGGTCGCGCCGCTAATGTCGAAGGATATGAATCTTTATCACAAGATACGTGAGCCTCTTCCGGAAAATTCCGTGTGCTACGCATGGGTACGCGCGTGGGATGCTGTCGAATATTCGCCTTGGGAGAGCCAGAGATTTTTCGTTAATCGAATTAATGAACCACCGGGGGAATTCCGGTTGCTTTCGCCGCTTTCAGGAGAAGAATTTGCCACTGCACCGAATTTATCATGGGAAACCGCGTCAGATCCGGATGAGCAATTCGGCGACGGCGTCGCGGCGTACAAAGTAGAAATTTCCGCCGACAGAGATTTTCAGACGATTGCGTTTGAAAAAAAAGTGGTAGGAAAATCCATTCAACTTGAATCGAAGGTTTTGGAAAATCACCTAAAATATTTTTGGCGCGCGACGGCAATCGATCAATCATTGTTGATGATGGTTAGCGAAAACGCCGGCGAATTTATCATCAATAGCGGAAATCGGGTGCCAGCTGTTCCGAAATTGATTTCGCCGAGCAACCGTTCCGTTTTAAAAAAATCCGAACCGCTTATTTTTCAATTGGGCGAAGACCCGGACAAGAACGACCGTCTCTCGTGCGAAATTCTGATTTCCAAAGAGGATGATCCGGAGATTCTTGCAAAGATTTCCCTGCCGGATTCTCTGCTGGAAATGGCGCGGGCGAACCTGCTGTCCGGCATAGAGGTCAGTTATGATAACGTTATCCGGATTCGGTTGTCTAACTTTACGGAATCCACTCAATTTCAAGATGGCGAATGGTATCGGTTTCAGGTGAATGTGATAGATGGTTGGGGTGGAAAAACGACTTCTGATTGGACGACATCTGTGTTTCGGTTCGATGACGAAATCAATCAACCGCCTCTGCCGCCAATCGATGGATTCTCGCCCGACTCGGCCATTGTTCAAACGCTGTATCCCGTTATGAAGTGGTCGCGCGGAACCGATTCCGATGTTGGCGATAGATTGAGTTATCAGGTCATTCTGAGTCGCGACAGGAATTTCACCGGGCGCACGTACATCGTTCAGTCCACCGCGTATGATAAGACAGAACTCACCATCACGATGCCTCTGCTCGAAAACAGCACATATTTTTGGAAAGTCAGGTCAATTGATCTGGAAGACGCGCGTTCGGATTGGTCGGACGTTCATTATTTCGGCGTCAATCATTTCAACGAGCCGCCGTCCGGACCTGTCGAACTTATTTCTCCGCGAAGTCTGGAGGAACTGAATCCCGAAAGCTGTTTCTGGTGGAAAAAAGCGTCCGATCCCGATCCCGGCGATTCGATTGGCTACATCTTGGAATTGTCGGAATTCTCCGATTTTATCCAGCCGTCTATCAGTTACCGGATCGAACTGAGACGGACATTGCCATGGAAAGGGATGAACCCGCCCGACGATCAGGCAATAGGAATTCGATTGGCAGATGTTCCCGGTCGGGACTCGCTCAAAGACAATACGATGTATTATTGGCGGATCATGGCGATGGACAGACAGCAACTTGCCAGCCCTCCCCCGGATGAAATGCCGCGCGTCGCTTTTAACCAAATCAACAATTCGCCAACGACAATCGCCAGCGGTTTTTCTCCCAGAAACGGCGAAATCGTCAAGACTCAGATGCCAGAACTCCGGTGGGAGCCGTCGCAAGATCCGGACTTCGTGGATCTGCACATGTACATTTCGTATGAACTTCAGATTTCGCAAAGTTCCCAGTTCATCGACTCCCAGACCGAGCGGTTCGAGACGGCGCGGGGGCAGAATTTTTTCAGCGTTCCGAAGCTGCTGTCTGAAAATCAAAAGTGGTTTTATCGCGTCCGGGCAAAAGACAATCACGGCGCTCGTTCGGATTGGTCGTCGATCAACTCGTTTATCACGAATGCCATTTCGGAGGCGCCGTTGGCGGTTACTGAAGGATTGTTACCGAAAGATTCCATGATTGTCGATACGCGAAAACCGCTCATCAGCTGGTTGCCATCCAGCGATCCCGATCCAAACCAAAGTTCTCGCGACCTGACCTATACGGTGAAGTATTATCCAGCCGACGAGCCCAAAAAATCGGCGGAAGTTACGACTAAAGCCGGTGTGACCAGTATCCAGCTTCCGCAACTTGCCGAAGATAAATATTACCGGTATCAGGTAATGGCAGTGGATCCGGACGGTAAAAAATCGGTGTGGTCAAAACACGTGATTTTCGGCGTCAATTCCGTCGATGAACCTCCGAAGCCGTTTTTAATGGTTTCGCCATTTTATGAGGAAGATTCCGTCACGGTTGATGCCGTATTTACTTGGAATCGGGCGATCGATAAAGACCCGGGCAGTCACGTATCCTATCATTTTTTTTATGGATTCGACAGTTCGTTTGTCACCAACACGATCGAAGTCGTCATCGATCCACCGTCCCAAAATGATTCGATCGTAACCTATTATCCGGTTCATCGGTTTCAAAACGGCGCGCGATATTTCTGGAAACTCGCCGCCGTTGATAACTCCGGGCTCTGGCGCTGGGCGTCCAATTCTCAGACGAAACCGTTTCCTTTTAATACGATTGGCTATCGGCGTACGCAATCTACGGCATTCGGACCAACCAAGTTTCAACTGCACCAGAATTATCCGAATCCGTTCAACACGACGACACGAATTCAGTACGAAGTTTCTGAGAGCGGTGACGTGGATGTCGTCATGTATAATGTACTGGGGAAAGCTGTCAAGATTTTAGCATCGCGAAATCATTCTCCCGGCATCTACGATGTCTATTGGGACGGAACCGATGAGGCGAACAACTCGCTACCCGGCGGAATGTACCTGTGCCGCATGAGCGCTTCGGGCTTCGTCTCGCACAAGAAAGTTCTGCTGATGAGGTAGGATTCGGTAGATTGGGTTAAATAGGTTAAGTAGGTTAATTCAATTGATTATGCCTATCTGCATAGGGCGGATTGGTTGGGTCAGAATACCTGTTAAGTTAGAAAAATAAGGCTCGTTATTTTTAAAATTGCTTAACTTATAAATGGACAGTGTTTTATGAAATTCAACAAAATCACTTCTAAGGGTATGTATGAATAAACATAATGCGACCTGTAAAGAATTTGAAATCAAGCTAAAACAAGCCGAGAAACGAATCCAGCGGGCTGACGAGAAGTTGAGGTATTTGTTTTCCTCGAGCGCCGCGGTCATCTATACTATACTATAAAGACTCCAGGTGACTTTATCGCAAATTTCATGAGTCCGAATATTTTCCAACTAACTGGCTACCAGCCAGAGCAATTTATCAACGATTCAAAATTCTGGATCGATCATATTCATCCTGAAGATATTGACCGTCTTTCAGCCGAATCAATACAAGTATTAACAAACGATCGTTCCACTTACGAATATCGTTTCCTATGCCAGAACGGATCATATATCTGGGTGCGAGACGAAGTAAAACTGATCCGGGATGAAAAAGGCGAGCCTCTCGAGACAGTAGGCTATTGGATAGACATAACTGCGCAAAAGCAGACGGAAGATGCACTCAGGGAAAGTGAATTGCGACTCAAACAGGTATCAGAACATACACAAGGATGGATTTGGGAAGTGGATAGAGAGGGGGTATATACTTAAGCAAGTCCTGTTATTAAATCGTTACTGGGTTGTAAACCTGAGGAAATTGTCGGGAAGAAACACTTCTACGATTTTATTGCTCCTGATATTAGGCGCGAAATTATGAAGGCGGTATTTGAAATCTTTTCTAGGAAAGAAAGTTTCAAGAAATTAGAAAATCCAAATATTCATAAAGACGGCCATATTGTAATTCTTGAATCTAGTGGCTGCCCTGTTATCGACAAGCAAGATAATCTTATTGGTTACCGAGGAGTTGATTCTGATATTACCGAGCAGAAAAATACTGAAGAATTCTTGCGCACCCAAAACAGGTATCATAAAATAAGAGCCGATCTCTGGAAAATCGCAAATGATTCTTATGGTTCCGAATCCGATATCATCCAGAAGATGCTAACCTTTGTTGGTCCTGAACTGAATGTCAGTCGCGCCACCTTCCTCAAACTTAATCCTGATATAAAAGAATATGTTGTCGAAAGTCAGTGGTTTACAGCGGACGCCGGTCCATCTCAAAACCAATCTATTAGTTTTAGAAAGGCAAAACTGCTGTTTGGTCGCAAATATGCCGTACTACCCAGAGATTTAGTACCCGGCATCAAACAGTACATCACCAGAAAATTTAAGAAAGACGGTATTTATTCTTATCTTGCAGTACCGTACAGTGATCAAAAAAATCCATCAGGTTTATTTACTTTTTCCGAATGCCGCTATGCTCGCCAATGGAGCCAGATTGAAATCGATGCTCTCCTGGAAATTGTTAATATTATCACACTCAAAAGCGAAGAAATCAAAACACAACACGCTATCCATGAAAGTGAAGCGCGATTAATGGAATCAGAAGAACGCTTCCGCAATCTGTACGAAAATGCCACCGTCGGGCTCTATCGGACGACACGAGACGGAAAAATTCTTCTCGCTAATCATGCTCTGATCAGCATGCTAGGCTATTCTTCTTTCGATGAACTCGCTGTTAGAAATCTTGAAGTAAATGGTTTTGAACCCTCCTATCCGCGCGCCCAATTCATCGAATTGATCGAAAAAGAAGGCGAAATCCGAGGATTTGAATCGAACTGGAAACGACGGGATGGATCAATTATTTTCGTCAGGGAAAGCGCCGGCGCTGTCCGTGATTCCCATGGAAAAACTCTGTACTATGACGGCACAGTGGAAGACATAACCGAGAGCAGGCAAGCCGAAGGAGCCCTTATAACAACCGAGCGTATTTATCGCCATGCCATTACAAAGGCCGGGGGCGTCCCTTATCAGATCGATTACGCCAGTCGCAACTATATTTTCCTGGGTGAGGGCATTGAAAGCCTGACAGGATATTCCCCCACGAGATGACTGGCCTATTATTTATGAGTCGATTGCGACAGACCGAAGCATACGGGGAATACAAAGATTTGCCGCGTCTGAAACGCGAGCAACTGACTCTGCAGGGCAAAATCAGAGAATGGCGTGAGGATGATCTGTTCGAGCGGAAAGATGGTTCTCTGGTTTGGTTGGCTGACCATTCCGTACCTCTGTTTGATAAAGAGGGAAGGATTACTGGCTCGCTGGGCATCCTGATGGA
>PEYN01000128.1 GCA_002774355.1 Candidatus Marinimicrobia bacterium CG08_land_8_20_14_0_20_45_22
CAAAACTATTATCTATCTCCTGACAGGTAAACTCGACCTCACCTCTAATAATAAACACTATCTACCCATTTAAAATGCGAAAGAACCATATTAAATATAGGCGGAACCGTTACCCCTCTTACATTCTATCAGGGAATGGACAGAGTCTCTGTTAGATAATTGTCGGTTCCGCCTCACCGTTTTGAACGACATCTTATCCTCCTTTATATACTGGAATGATTTACTTGAGAATTACTCCTTCATATTGTAAATTTAGCCCGCTTTTTTAAATGATGGGAAGTCGTCCAACGGCAGGACATCAGACTCTGGATCTGGTTATCGGGGTTCGAATCCCTGCTTCCCAGCAAATTTCCCGAAGAAGTTTATTTGAAATGGCGCATTCGTCTAGTGGTCTAGGACGCTGGCCTCTCACGTCGGCAACAGGGGTTCGAGTCCCCTATGCGCTACAAATATGTGACAAGTTTAATTACTCCTGATGACGCAATCAAACAGAAATTTAGAGAATAAATCCCAACGAAAGAAGAATAGTTCCCAGAAAATGAATTCCGATCGTTGCGGCATTGACCGGCAATAACTCCTGAATGGTGTTGTATTTCTTGGATGATATAGCAATATCCCAGAAGATCATGGGCGTCAGCAAAAATACAAATGATGTCCAAATAGGGAAAACGCTTTTTAATATCCAACCGAAAATCCAGATAAAAGAGCCGACTATAGATAACTGATAAAACCGGATTGCTTTTCGTTTGTCATGAAAATGGACAACCATAGTTCTTTTACTGGTCTGATAATCCGCATCGAAATCCTGAAACTCGTTAATAAATATGATCAATCCGACCCAAATCCCAACCGGTACCGAAGCCAAGATTGGCAACCATGAAAAACTATCGGTCTGAACAAACCACGAGCCAAACACGATCAAAGGTCCAAAAGCCAAAGCGATCCCTACTTCTCCGATTCCGCGATAGGATAAACTGATCGGAAGAGCGGAATAAAAGAATCCGATTAATATGCCAACAATTCCGATCCATAAAATGACATCCCCTTCGGATTTCCAATTTAAAAATAAGCCAATCCCAATGGATACAGAGAAAGCAATCAATGATACGATGAGCATTTGAACAGGAGATAATTGACCTGTTTGAATCATTCTACTACCGCCAGAAAATACATTATAATTACGGTTAACTTCGTCATTTCCGGAAAGATGATCGTAATAATCGTTGATAATATTCGCCCCGGCATGAGCCGATACGGCGCCGATTAACGTCAGCCAAAATAGAAGCGGATTGAAAACGTGGAACTTCGACCAGGCGATCGCAGTACCCAGAATCACCGGCGCGATGCTCGCAGTAAAAAACGGAGCGCGCATTACTTTCAGCCAGAAAATTATCTTATTTATAAAGGACTTCACCACCCAATGAAACGAGCAAATCCGTTATAAGTTTTTCTTAAGAAAATCCGCCATCTTTTCGTATAGATGAATCCTTGCTTCGTTATCGGAAATTCCGTGATCGCGATTCGGATAAACCATCATCTCGAACGATTTTCCTTTTTTCACTAATTCATCGATGAACATCGCGCTATTTTGGAAGTTGACATTGTTATCGGCCTGTCCGTGCACAAGAAGGAAATTTGCTTTGATTTGATCGATGTAATTGAAAGGCGAACTTTCAAAATACCCAATGCTATTGTCCTTTGGAAGTCCCATATATCGTTCTGTATAAGCCGTATCGTAATATTTCCAATGCGTTACTGGTGCAACAGCAATTCCTGTTTTGAATACATCTGGACGTTTTGCCAACGCATAAAGAGTCATGTAACCGCCATAACTCCAACCCCATATTCCTATCCGTTTAGCATCGACATAGGGCAATGTTTTCAAATATTTTATCCCATCCAATTGGTCTTGTAGTTCAAATTTCCCCATCGACAAGTAAATTTTTCGTTCAAACTCGCGTCCGCGATTTGCTGATCCACGATTATCGACGCTAAATACAATATATCCCTGTTGCGCCAAATATTGGTTCCAGGCACCAGCAAAACTATTCTTAACGAGTTGATAACCAGGTCCGCCATAAATATAAACAAGCACTGGATATTTTTTCGATGGATCAAAATTCTTCGGGCAGAGCATAGAACCATAGAGCGTCGTTCCGTCTAATGCCTGAATTTCAACAAATTTCGTTGTGCTAAAACCGTACTTATCTTTGTTAAAATCTTGATTCTCAAATATCAATCTTCTCACGTTTCCAGTAACTGATGTCAAATAAATTTTAGAAGGAAATTCCGAAGTCGAATATTTATCGAGATAAGACTTTAATGTTGGCGAAAAGACAATATCGTGACAGCCATCGGTGCTATCGATTTGCTCGCAACGTGCTGAATCCAAACTGACAGAATATAAATGTTTTTCTAACGGCGATTTTTTGGTTGCTGTGAAATAGACTTTTCTGGCTTTTTCATCGACAGCATTTAAATCCGTTACACACCAGTTTCCCTGCGTGATCTGTCTTTTCAGATTTCCCTTGCCATCATAAAGATAAAGATGCATATATCCGTCTTTTTCCGAGAACCAGATAAAATCCGAACTATCCTTAAAAAAATAGTATAACTCATTGATATTTAAATAGTATGATTCTTTTTCTTCCAACCTAAGTTCGCACGTTCCCGTCAATGGATCACCGACAAATAATTTCAAAGAACTCTGTAGCCGATTAATCGTAACCAAGGCGATTCGATTCGTTGATGGAATCCACTTAAATCGCGGAATATATTCTTTTTGGGAAGCGTCCGGTTTCATCCAAATAATTGATTTATCGGCAACATTGACGACTCCGACCTGAACATCCGGGTTTTTCTCTCCTGCTTTTGGATAATATTTCCAATTCACTTCCGGATATATCCCAGAATAACTAATCAACGGAATTCTATTCACATTCGATTCATTGAGTTGTAGAAATGCAATTTGTTTACTATTAGGAGACCATTTATATCCTGACGACATATCAAATTCTTCACGATACAACCAATCCGGCTTTCCGTTCCAGATTTTTTCGTTTCCATCCGCTGTCAATTGAGAGACAATTTTTGTCCGTAAATCAATAATCCACAGATTATTTGATTGTATAAAACTGATCAGATTCCCATCCGGTGAAAACTGAAAATCCTCTTTCGGTTTTCCATCAGATGTCAACTTTTCAATTGCTTTCGTTTTCACAGACATTATAAAAATATCGTCTTTCCCGGTCAGCAGAATTTTATCCATCAATGGCGACCAGATCGCACTATTAGCATTCAACGCAATATTGTTCGTTCCATCGAAAAATGTCAAATCTTTCGGTCTGAAAACCGTATCGACTCGTGCCGAATCCGCTGACATTCGTATTAATGAAAGTTGATCTTTCTCTTCTTTTCCAAAATAGGTAACGAATTTTCCATCCGGCGTCCAGCAGTAATTCTTACTTGTGGAAGCGTCTCTTGCCAATCCCGGATCGGTCACGATTGATTTGATTGTTATCCGACTCGAATCCTGTGCATTGAGACTGAATGCACAGGCCAACACTAAAATGATGAATTTCATAAGAATCATACTTTATCCTTGCCAAAAAATTGTTGGACCGATTGTATCAACTCATCTTCCCCTGCAACTGTTTCTGTCGTGACCGGAATACACTCTTTGAAAAATCTGCCGTATGGCATCCGATCGATCCGATTATCAAGATTGATGACAATACCAATGTCGCTGGTTGATCGAATCAATCGTCCGACACCCTGTCTAAATTTAAGAACCGCTTCCGGAACGTAATATTCGTTGAAAGAATTTTTTCCTTCTTCTTTAAATTTCTCGACGTTTGCTTCGATGATTGGTTCGGAAGGAACCGGGAAAGGTAGTTTCGTGATCACTAAAATTTCCAGAGAATTCCCAATGACGTCCACCCCTTCCCAAAAACTATCCGTACCAAGAAGAACAGAATTTCGCTCAGCGCGGAATTGATCGAGAATTGATGAACGTGATCCGCCATGCCCTTGCGCCAATAATGTAATACCCAGATTTTTAAAAGTAGGCGCAATCAGTTTATAAACATCACCCAACGAAGAATAGCTGGTAAACAACGCCATGATTCCGCGTTGTATTTCCTTCGCCAGACGAATCAAAATCGATGCGATCACAGACGGCTGAATCTCTCCGCCTTGTTGTGAAACCGTGAAAAACTTCATCTGATCTGAATACTTAAACGGAGAACCAACAGCAACGCTTTGAACCGATTCACGGTCAAGAAACAGTGCGCCGGTTCGGCTCCCAATATATTCGAATGAATCGGCGACTTTTAATGTCGCAGAAGTTAATATCGTCGTTTGACGTTCCTTCAGTACCTTTTCAAATATTTCCGTATTCACAGCCAATGGTGTGCAGGCAAGTTCGACTGTCGTTTCCCTGCCGCTTGCACCGATTTCATACCAAAAAATCATTTTTTCGTCATTTCCATTCACGACTTTTTTAAACGTACTCCGATAAAAGTCTAATTCGCTAATCGTATTCGTCAATTTTGCGTTTAATTCATCATAAAGTTCTGGAAAATCCGCAACCAGTGTTTTCATTTTTTCGTTCAAACCAACTAATTTCTCGTAGAGATTGTTCATTTCAGTGGCAAAAGTGCTGGTTTCCATTTCAAAATTCGGAAAAGCATCCACAAATACTTTATACCGCTTTTTCACGCCATAGTTCTTACCGTTTGAATTCTTGTTAATGAAATGCGTACTTGTGATTTTTTTAAAGAAAGATACAGTAGTGATTCTGAGGTCGGAAACGTTGTCTTTAATTTTTTCGACGATTGGTTCAATATCACGGAGTTTTTTGATTTGCCGGCAGAAATCGACTACGTTTTTAACGATTCCGCGCTCCACAGTCGTTCCTACACTAATTTCGTTGAGCAAAGAGGCAAGCATTGGAAGATTAATCTTCTCTGCAAAGTAGGTATAAGCATTTTTTTCAAGATTATGCGCCTCATCGACAATCAGCACAGAATAGTCTGGTAAGGCATGACTGTCGGAAGCCGAATCAGCCAGCAATAGCGAATGGTTGACAATAACAATGTCGGCATCCTGAGATTGATGCCGAATTTTTCCCAGATAGCAACCATCATATTTCTGACAAACGCTGGTTGTGCAAAAGCCCGGTTCTGAACAGATTTCTTTCCAAATAGCAAAATTGTTCGTCACATGAAATCCGTTATTCTCACTAATATCTCCAGTCTTTGTATGCTTCATCCAAATTACGATTGGAATGATAGCAGACCGATTGGCAAAACCCAAAGTGTTTCCGATGTCCGCCAAAAATCGATTCCATCTGGTCTTACAGATGTAGTTATTTCGTCCCTTTAAAAGAACCGCTTTGAATGGCAGTTTCAGTTCTTGAGAAATGAACGGAATCTCTTTATAGAAAATTTGCTCCTGCAAGTTTTTTGTGTTGCTGGCAACGATTACCCGATTGTCGTCTTTTCCGTTTCCGTTTAGCCAGAGAATCGAAGGCACGAGATAAGCCAAAGTCTTCCCGACGCCTGTTCCCGCTTCTATCATAGCCGTCTGCTCGCTGAGAAGCGAGTCTAAAACAATCTTGGCCATCTCTTTTTGTTGGCGTCTCGGTTCATAATTCTTCAGAACAGCAGCAATTTTTCCGGATTCTCCAAAAAACCTTGCAGCAAGTACGTTAGTAGAAGTTTTTTGAAAGAGTTCATTATCTGTTGATTCAATTTTCTTCCCGATAACATTATTTGGTGTGTGCCAATCGATTACCGGAATCCGATCAGAACCGATTGAACCAGCGGCAGATAACCTTTCCGAAAGATGTAAGTATAACAACTTATTCGGATCATCCGTTCCTTCGAGAATTCTGTTGATGGTTTGAAATGTCTCAAAATCGTATTTCATTGCTTCCCGGATCAAACACAGAAAAATGCGACCGGTGTTCAGAGCATCCGTTTCGGCACGATGTGCATCTTTCGCCGAAAAACCGCAATATTCAGCAACCGTAGTCAATCGGTGATTATGCAAATAGAAAAAAAACGCCTGTGCTAAAAGTGATGTATCATAAATGAAATTTTTCAATATGCTTTTATGATTCTTTTTAACGCGCCTTATATATTCTTTTAAAAAAGCCAAGTCGAATCCGATGTTATGTCCAACGATTGGCAATTCTCCGATAAACGTGAGCGCTTCTTTCAGACGTTTTTCAAACGGCGCTTCTTCGGTAACCATCGTTGTTGTGATTCCGGTAAGTAATTCAATTTCAATTGGAATCTCAAAACCCGGATTGCAGAGAAAAGATTTTATTTCCCGTGGTTCTCCGTCAATAAAACGGATTCCGGAAAACTCAATAACCGCGTCGTTTGCCGGATTTAATCCTGTCGTCTCGAAATCGATTACGACAAAATCAGACAAATACAGTTGTTTTAAGATTTCTTTCATTAAGCCTATTAAAATCCTGAGAATGCTTTGATAGCATCTACGATTAGTGACGGTTTATTTTTGACAGCCAATCGAAAAATACTCGACATTTTAACGTCGGTGGGATTCATACCCTGAAATGCGGATGCGATTTCTTCAAAATCCTCATCGGTCATGTTGCAAATCCATTGTTTCAACCGGTAGAATCGCCGATAATCTTTTCCGATAGTTCGATTCCATTCGGTTTCGTAAGCACGAAGTTTCTTTCTTGATGTATTGCCTATACGAATTGCATCCGCCGCAACGGTCCCAGCCATCTTCCCGGAAGCCATAGCAGACGAGATGCCGCCACCTGTCAATGGATTCACTTGATGCGCCGCATCGCCGACGACCATCAGCCCATCTGCTACTAATTCGGCGAGATTCGTCGAAACAGGAACACCGCCGTAAATTGTGGTTAACCGTGAAGCGTTGGGAAAATTCTCTTCGAGGAACCCGTTTAAATACTCTGCCGCCGAATGTCCATTTGTCATTGATCCGTTTACACCAAGACCAATATTCGCCATCCGTTCGCCTTTGGGAAAGACCCAGACATAACCGCCGGGCGACCATCTTTCTGAAAGATAAAAATCGATTCGTTCCGAATCAATATCAACGTTTCCAGCAAAGATCTGTGCACAAGATTCTATATCCTTCAAAGGAAGATTTGTTTGGATTCCAGCCATTCGCGCAATTCGGGATTCGATACCGTCAGCGGCGATGACAATTTTAGTTTGTACTGTTCGCTCGCGGTTTTCATAGCGGATGAAAACATTCAAAAAACCACTTTCTGTTCGAGCAAGTCTATGCGCAGTTGCTTTTGTGAAAATTTCGGCACCGCATTTCATGGCCTCGACTGCCAGATCGTGATCGAATATACGCCGATTAATGATGTAGCCAATTTCGTTGGAATGAATTTCAACTTGTTGCTTTGTTGGCGAGTAAAACCGAAAATTTCGGATTGTCGTCGCAATCCACTTTGGGTTAATGTCTATGATTTTTCTTAACCCGACATCACTAATACCTTCGGCACATCGCACAGGAACGCCGATTTCTCGATCCCGTTCTATCAACGCAACGGAGGCGCCATTCAACGCGGCAAAACGAGCCGCAGTCGATCCTGCCGGACCGCCGCCAATTACCAGAACGTCATAGCGGTCTTTCATCGGATTCCTCCTCTTCGTTCACATCGCTAATCGCACCAACCGGACAAACTTTGATGCAAAATCCGCATTCAATACAAACACTATTATCGATTTTTAAATAAGTTCCTGCCAATTCCAGACAATCTTTCGGACAAACCGAAACACACGCGCCACAAAGATCACAGATTTCGCGATTGACAAGAATCATTTTTATTCCTCTTCCACCCTAAATGTCGGATAATCCAAATCGAAACGTGAGATATAGTAAATTTTTGCCAAATAGAAATTGACCAAGATGACGATAAAGAATAATGGAAATTCAAAACAAATAAACATGGCAAGAAAAAATATTGAATATCGAATTGTCCTCAGCACCCAAACCACGTCCATTTTAAACAATAAAATGATGTATAAAGGCAACGAAATCAAAATCGGATGTGTGATGATTGGATCGTCTAAAATCAGACCGGTAATGAAAGCCGTAACAACCCAAACCGTCGCCACCCAAACACTTGTTCGGATTCCATATTTTACGGCGAAAGTTTCTTTGGAATGAGCCGCATCGCCTTTCATATCCGGTATCGTCGTCATGAGAGTAATCGATCCCCAGGCAAATAGGTATGGAATGACATGAATTAATGCATTCTGATTCAATACTCCGGCAAAGCTCCAGCCGATCAAGAATAAAACAAATCCGCCGAAGACATTTGCCCAAACTCCCATCCACGGCTTATCTTTCCATACGAACGGTTTAAAATTGTAAAAATATCCCCATAATATGAGAAATATTGCCAGAAGGATGAACAACGAAATAGATTGAATCAGAAAAACGATCAAAGCGACGCCCATCGAAATCAAAGCAATTATTCGCGCGATGCTGGCTTTAACATGATTTTCGGAAATGAGAAATAGTTTTTTATTGTCCTGATCGGTTCCGATATCGCGAATTTGATTAAGTATAAACGTGCCTCCGGCGGCCAATGTGAGAAACGCAAAATTCCCAAAAACCTTCCAATTGACACCGACTTTCCACCAAATTAATTGAGCATCCGTTATAAAATAGACGGAATAACCGGCAAGTGCGATGATCCAGATAGGAAAAAATAGCGTCGGGCGAAAGATGAAAAGATAGTCCAACGGCTGAACAAATTTCATCGGTAGTTTGAACTGATAATCGTCCTGTCTCATCACCTGAATTTGCTCTTTGAGTCTCAACCAGATGGATTTCTTTGATGTTTTTAACATGACAGTTTGCCCTCTATTTTGGGGTGAATGTCGGGTTCGATATATTTTCCGGTAAAACAAGCGGTGCAAAAATGGTCGCGTGGCAGGCTCATGGAATCCAGCAAGCCATCGACGCTGATAAATTCCAGACTTTCGACTTCCAGATAATCGCGGATGTCCTCGATAGATTTTTGGTTGGCGATCAATTCATTCTGAGATGGAAAATCCATTCCATAAAAACAAGGAAATCTGACAGGCGGTGAGCCAATGCGGATGTGGATTGATTTTGGACAAGCTTCGCGAATTAGAGTCACAAGTTTTTTTAACGTCGTTCCGCGAACGATCGAATCATCGACAACGACGACGTTCTTGCCTTTCAACACTCCACCGATCGGATTGAATTTGATTTTCGTAGTAAAATCTCGCATCGATTGCGTTGGATGAATAAAAGTACGCCCAATATAATGGTTCCGGATCAATCCAATATCGAAACGCGCTGAGGACCTTTGAGAGTAACCAATTGCGGTCGTGTTGCTTGAATCCGGAACGGATATGACAATATCGGCATCTTCGACTGGTTTTTCAAGCGCGAGAATTTTTCCGAGTTTGCGACGGGTTTTATCGACGTATTCGCCAAAAATCCGGCTGTCTGGTCTGGAAAAATAGACATATTCAAAGATACAATGACGCGGACTCGATTCGGCAATCTGGTAAGATTTTTCACCGAATTTATCGATGACTACCATTTCGCCGGGATTGATATCCCGTTCGTATTTGGCGCCGATCAAATCCAGCGCACAGGTTTCGGACGCATAGACCGTCGCATCGTCAAGTTTTCCAACGCAAAGCGGACGGATACCGTGACGATCGCGCGCGACGATCATCTTTTCGCCATACAGGATGATCATTGAGTACGCGCCCTCTACTTTCCGAAAAGCGGACAGGAATCGTTCTTCGATGCTTCCAGAGGCATGCGAAAAAAGATGAATAATAAATTCTGTATCGGAAGTCGTCTGAAAAATGGCGCCTTTTTTTTCAAGTTCTTCCTGAATTTTGTCCAGATTAACAAGATTTCCATTATGAGACAGCGCAATCTGTTTCCCGCGATAATTAAAAACCAGCGGCTGGATATTCTCCTTTTTGGAACCGCCGTGCGTCGAATAACGAACATGCCCAAGCGCAATTTTCCCCGGAAGACTTTCCAGACTTTTCCGGTCGGAAAAAACATCCGACACCAAGCCATTATCTTTTCGGATGAATGTCTTTTTATCATCGTAAGTCACAATGCCGACTCCCTCCTGCCCGCGATGTTGCAGGGCAAACAAGCAGAGATAAGCCAGCGTCGATGCTTCGTCATGATTGTATATCCCGACTATTCCGCACATAATTTATCCATTTTCTTTTATCCGAATATGGTTTGAATAAATCCAGCCGCGGTGATCTTTTTCCGCCTCTAAACGGTAGACTCCTTCATCGACTTTGATCTCCAGATTATCGGTTTTTTGTTCAAAAACCGGCTGACCATTCCGAATCAACCGGCAAACGGCTTTTTTCGGAAGAATAGCGCGAACAGTCGCAGATTTCCAATGACCAGTTTCTCCCATACCGATCAATTCCGAACCATTTTCCGCCCACATACGAAAACCTTTGGCATCGCCTCTGCGATAATTAGAAAAAAAACAGTTACCGCTGGAAATGATTTTGCGAATCTCTGCTTCCGTCTTCTCAAGGGGATCAGACTGTTTCCATTCTTCGTTTGTCAGCAGATGCGTCCTGATAGACTTGAACATCACTTTATAGTCAAAAATCGCTTTAGGAAAGAGACAGAGAATTTTGAATTTCGTTGCATGGACATCGATCGAACCAATTGCCGTTACCTTTCGCACAAGATTTGCATTGTCCCACCAATCGATCAATTTTTTGGATGGAAAAGTCGAAAAACTGCGTGGATGGACGACATTCCACAGAACATTCTTCATCGTTGTCAGTTCCAACCAATGCGACATCATATTCCATAGTTCAATAGTTTCAATTTCCGGATAGTCGAGACTGCTCCATGTAATGGCGGGATAACCGGGAAGCGCCGAACGTGAGATTCGTTCTTCGAATGGGTGAGCGGCAATGCCAAGCGCTTTTTTTTCTTTTACAACCTTAATATATTGTTCGTGAGTTAATTCTGAAGAAAGCGCATTGTCCAAACCAAAAATCAGGTAGTGATGGCGATCATCCGCGTCGTTCATTTCATACCCGACACTGACGAATAGATTTCCGTGCCATCCGGCAAAACCTTCCTCTCGACCTTTCAAATTCATGTGATCGGACATCATCAAATAGTCCAAACCTGCGGACTGCGCATCATGGATAATCTCCGGATAGGTTCCGCTCCCGTCGCTATAAACGGAATGCACATGGATGCAACCGATATATTCCCTGAGTTCTTTCATTTCACCTGATTTATAAAAACTAACGCAACAGCGGTTCCCGCTACGTCGAAAAGTACATCCTTCCAACTAAAAAACCCATCTTTTTTCCGTGTATCAAAAATTTCTTTTGATACACCCAGCGTGACTGTCATCATTGTGGATACATTTTCTGATGCATTTCGCGATTTATTCGCTATTCTGGATTGCACATAATACGCAGTCATCGTCATATAGACAGCCGATGTAAAATGCTTGAGTTTGTCCAATCCTAACCACGGATCGCGAGAATTCTTCGGAACCAAGACAGGACGATCTCCTGATGAAAGTATCATCGTGGCAAGAATTGTCATGATCAGTACTCGTTGACTTCGCTTCATAGAATTCCGATTAATAGTAAAAAAACCAGTAGAATCATGATCGGCGTAACAAATCGGACGATAAACATCCAGATTAAAACGATCCAACCTTTGAAACCTTCACTTCCTTCGTGCACATAGGAAAGAACTTTGTCTTTTCCCCAAAACCAACCGACGAAAAGCGCCATACAAATTCCTCCAACTGGCAGAAAAACATTCGATGAAATAAAATCGGCAAGTTCAAAAACGGTTCGATGAAAAAATTGAAAATCTTTCCATGCCCCAAATGAAAGTGCGCTTGGAATTCCCAATAAAAATACGAAAGAACCTACAGCGATGGCGACGTTTTTTCTTTTCAGATTAAACTCATCAACAAAAAATGAAACGATTACTTCGAGAAGGGAAATCGTCGATGTCAGAGCCGCGAGGCAAATAAGAATAAAGAAAATTATTCGGAAAAAATAGCCTCCGGGAATCGTATTGAACAAAATGGGTAAAATATTGAACAACAGCGCAATACCTTGCCCAGGTTGAAGTCCCATTGCGAAAAGCGCCGGAAAGATCATAAAACCCGACAGAAGCGAGACAATCACATCCAACGTTACCATGCTAATAGCGCAAACCGGTATATTTTCTTTTTTTGAAAGATAACTGCCGTACGTCAGTAGTGCGCCCATTCCAAGACTCAAACTGTAAAACGCCTGTCCGAGTGCGACCAATACAACTCGCGGCGTGATCAAAGAGAAATTAGGCTTAACCAAATACAGTATTCCGGCTTTGGCTCCATCGATCGTGATTCCGCGAATGACGAGTACTATCAACAGAAAAAACAAAAGCGGCAACATCCATTTGCTTGCCAATTCGATACCTTTCGTGACGCCGAAATAAATCACAACTACCGTTAAAGACATAAATATCGCCGAATAAACAACGCTCCAGATTGTTGAGGATGAAAATTGCTGAAACAGTATTCCGGCTTCTTCCGGCTTCCCAAGTGATTGGAACGATCCTTTGATAGATTCAATGACGTAGCCAAGGCTCCAGCCAGCAATGACATTGTAATAAGAAAGGATCAGAAATCCGGTAATGACACCTAACAACCCGACGCCAATCCAAAATGGATTTCCGCCCGATAATGCCCGGAAACTGCCGACCGGGTTTTTCTGACCTGTTCGTCCGATAATCATTTCTGTTATAACCAGCGAGAGTCCGATCACAAAAACACAGATCAGATAGACAAAAATGAATGCCGCGCCGCCGTTTTCACCAACCAGATATGGAAATCGCCATATATTTCCGAGTCCAATTGCCGAACCGGTTGCGGATAAAATAAATCCGATGCGCGATCCCCATTGCTCTCTCTGATTATTCATTTCTTTCTCTCTAATGCAAATGAAATGTTCATACCGACAGACTCACGATCGGCGATGGCGCTGACGTCAATGTCATCTTTCGGAAAATTGGAGAGATGCGCATCGACATAAGCATCCAAAATGCTGATAAAATAGACACCGGCGCACCACCACGCATACTTATTGCGTTTTTCACGAACACGCCAAGAATCAACTGTCAATTTATAACCAGTATATAGATTGACGGAGTCCTTTTTTTGTGCTTCTGTCAGACTATTCCAGATGTCTATACCGATGTCGGCTTTAGTGTTTTTAACATATTGATAAATTTTATTGTACTCAACCGTTTTATAAATGTAAAAAACTTCTGCGGAGATAAATCCAACTGCCTTTAACGGACGATTGAGGTACAACTGCCCAGCACCCGGAAACGCCAGAGAAATAAAAAACGTCTTGCGCGGAGAAATAACGCTTGTCGAGTCCTTCTCTTCTGCCGCCATATTCAACGGATGGAGGGTAAAAATCAAGATTGCTACGCAGATTATTTGAATTTTCGAGATGCGTTTCACTTTTGTTCTTTTTAAGAAATTAATATCGGATAATCTGACTGTTTGATTTACACCTTTAAGGAATCAGTTATTCCAATCGCCGATTACCATGGCGGAATTCGGAACGATCGAGACCCGGACTTCTTTTGCGTTGACATCATACACTTCCCCGTCGAAATGAATCGGCAAGGGAACTTCGCTTTTCACTGAAATCGTTTCCCCCTTCTGAATGTTCACTTCCTTAACGATACCCAGCGTGCCGGTCTTGAGACGTCCAAGATTCATTAATATTTTCCAGATCGGAATATCCCGAATATGACAGATGTCGAAATTTCCATCATTAATGACTGCATCCGGAGTCAGCATCAATCCGCCGCCGGATGAACAGCCGTTTCCAATCGCTAAAAGATATGCAAACTTGTTTGGAACAGGCAGATCGTCAATCTCGATCTGGACTGGAATCGGACGCCATCGCGCCAGACAACTAAGAATCGTAATATAATATGACATTGCGCCGCGAAACAGTCGTGTACTCTTGCTCCGAAGGTTGACATATCCGTCAAAACCGATGCCGACGCCATTTAGGAACAATCGATCACCGATTATGCCCAGGTCCATCATGCGACAATCATATTGCATGAGTATTTTAACGGCTTTTTCTAAGTTTTTCGACACGCCGATACACCTCGCAAAATCATTACCCGTACCCTCGGGAATGATACCCAAAGGCGTTGTTGTTCCCGCAAGTCCGTTCATCACTTCGTTTGCCGTTCCGTCTCCACCATAAGCGACAACAGCGTCGTATTCATCGTGAATCTTATCAGCGATTCTCGCCGCATGAAACGGATATTCCGTAATATAGTAATCGAATACGGCGTCCTGATTTCTCGTAATTTCCTGGAGACATGGCAATTTTCTTGCGGTTTTTCCACGACCGGCAGTTGGATTGACTATGACCGCATATTTTCTTTTCATCGATTAATTCTCCAATGTCGCAACCGCCTCGATTTCCACAAGTGATCCCAAGGGCAATCGGCTGACTTGTATTGCCGAACGCGCCGCCGGCTCTTTTGGAAAATATTCAGTAAAGACCTGATTCAGCATCGTAAATTTGTTTAAATCAATTAGAAACACTGTGACCTTAACAATTTTTGATAAATCGCTTCCGGATGCCTCCAGCACAGTTTTCAGATTATCCAAAACCTGTCTTAATTGCCCTCCGAAGTCAGATGCTTCTATTTTTCCTGATTTCGGAACAATAGGCAGTTGTCCGGAAGTAAAAACGAATCCATTCGAAATGATTGCATGACTATAATGACCAACCGGCTTTGGCATTTGTTCGCTTTGAACGATTTTTCTACTCATGGTAATTTTACTTTCCCCAGCAAACATTTAACTCTTTATTTGCTTTCAATTCGTCAAGACGACGAACTGGAGTGTTATGAGGCGCCGAATGAAGAATTTCCGGATTTTCGTGCGCTTCTTTATCAATCGTTTCGAGGTACGAAATGAACCGATCCATCGATTCCTTGTCTTCCGATTCCGTTGGTTCGATCATTAAGGCTTCTTTCACAATAAGCGGAAAATAGATCGTCGGAGCGTGAACGCCAAAGTCAAGCAAACGTTTAGCAATATCAAGCGTTTTAATGCCAAATTGTCGAAATCCTTCTCCGGATGCGACAAATTCGTGCATACAAAAACGATTATACGGCACATCATATTTTTCAGCGACTTTAACACGCATATAATTAGCGTTTATAATTGCGTTCCGGGACACTTCGCTCAAACCAACCAATCCATGCATTCGGATATAAACATAAGCCCGGACGATAATACCGAAATTGCCTAACAAACCGATGACTTTTCCGATGGAATCCGGCTGATCGCAGGACAGTTGATAAATTCCATTCTTCCAGATGATCCTTGGGATCGGTAGAAATTTTACGAATTTCTCTTTCACCGCGATGGGACCGCTTCCCGGACCGCCGCCACCGTGCGGAGTCGAGAACGTTTTATGAAGATTGATATGCGTGATGTCAAATCCCATGTCACCGGGACGGACAATGCCTAGTAATGCGTTTAGGTTGGCGCCGTCCATGTACATGACTCCGTCGAATCGATGCACGATTTCGACTATCTCTTTGATCTGTTCCTCAAAAAGACCCAATGTGTTGGGATTGGTCAGCATCAAACCGGCCACATCGGAATTCATTTTCACTTTCAGATCTTCGATATCGATACATCCGCGATCGTTGGATTTCAACGGCAATGTTTCAAAGCCCGCCGAGTGCGCGCTCGAAGGATTCGTTCCGTGCGCCGAATCCGGGATTAGAATGTATTTTCGATGTTCGTCCTTTGATTCATGATATTTTTTCATGACCAGAACGCCGGTCAGTTCGCCGTGTGAACCTGCCGCAGGTTGAAGCGTGGCGGAGTGCATACCGGTAATTTCACAAAGGTCGCGCTCGGTCTCGAACATAATCTGCAATGCGCCCTGAATCGTCTCTTTCGGCTGAAACGGATGTACGTCGGCTAAACCTGAAAGTCCGGCCAATTTGTCGTTGATCTTCGGATTATACTTCATCGTGCACGAACCCAGAGGATACATGTCGCGATCGACGTGATGATTCATGCGGGAAAGATTCACGAAATGTCGAACGACTTCCGGTTCGCTGACTTCCGGCAAATCCGGATCGTTTTCTCTTATTAAATCGGGCGGCAGAATCTTCCCGGCAGACTTCATATCCAGTCTTACGAGTGGAAGCGCGGCGCCGGTTTTACCGCTTTTTGAATAATCAAAAATCAACTGTTCCATAATTGTTCCATTTATAAGGTTTGTAATTTTTGCAAAATTAGGTTCCGAACCTTTTCAAAAACTTCAGGTATTTTTCCCGGAAATTTCCCGCCTGCCGTCGCCAGATGCGGTCTTCCACCACCGCCGCCCCCGAGAATCGCTCCCAATTGTTTGATCCAATCGCCGGCGCCGATGCCGTATGCCCGGATTGTCTCATCCGGAACGACGACGACAAGATTCACGCGTCCCTCAACGACTGATGCCAGAACGCCGATACCCATATTGAGTTTTTCTCTGACAATATCGCCGATTTTCTTCAAATCGTCCATATTTTTCGAATCAAACTTTTGGAAAACTGTTTTCAGATTGCCCACAACGGGCGCTTTGGCGATGATTTCATCGATCTGTGATTCTATTCCCGCCGTAGTTTGTTTGGAAATTTCCCTCTCAAATAGTTTATTCTCACTTATAATTTTTTCGGCTTTGGATTTAATCTCCGATCTTTTTGCGTTGAAAAGAGTTTCTAGTTCTACAATGAGATCGGCATCATTCATCGCCTCTGATACGGCAGATTCGCCTGTGACCGCTTCGATTCTGCGCACTCCTGCCGCAACTGAAGACTCCGATACGATCCGGAAAAATCCGATATCACCGGTTCTTTCCACATGCTTTCCTCCACATAATTCGGAGGAATAATCACCGACTGTGATGACACGAACAATATCGCCGTATTTCTCACCGAAAAGCGCCATCGCACCAGAACGCTTGGCTTTTTCATATTCCTGAATTGAAACAGTGACCGGAATATTTTCTCGAATGTTTTGGTTAACAAGCCTTTCGACTTTCTGCAACTGAGAGGCCGTAACTTTCTCATAATGAGTAAAATCGAAGCGCAATCTTTCAGACGTAACCAAAGAACCAGCCTGATGAACATGCTCGCCGAGAATCATTCGCAACGCGGCGTGGAGCAAATGCGTCGCCGTATGATTTGCGCAAATTTTTAGGTTCTCATCGCTCAATATTTCGGCAGTCACGTTGGGATTTTGACCCATTTTACCAGATTCTAACTTTCCGCTATGAATGATCGTTTGACCGGATTTAAACGTGTTCTCAATCCGGATTTTAAAATCACTTCCGGTGATGAATCCTTTATCGCCGACTTCGCCGCCGGATTCAGCATAAAATGGCGTCTTGTCGAGAATCAGATGAACCGTTTCACTATCTTGAATATATTTGCGGATGATCGAGTCGCTCGTTGTTTTCTCATACCCGATGAAATCGGAATCTTTACCTTCGCTTAAAACGGTCCATTTGTCAGAATTCGTCTCAATATTCATTTGAAAAGCGACTGTCGCCTTCGCTCGCTCACGTTGTTTGTTCATTTCTCCAGAAAATCCCTGTTCATCGACGGAAAGGTTTTCGTCTTTTGCCATTAATTGCGTCAAATCGAGGGGAAAGCCAAATGTATCGTATAATTTAAAGGCATCCGCTCCGGAAATCGTCGATTTCTCTTCGGATTTCATCTGGTTTGCTATTTTAGAAAATACTTCCAATCCTCGGTCGAGCGTATCGCCAAAAAATTTCTCCTCTGCCTTGATAACGCTTTGAATATGTGTTTTCCGCTCAACGATCTCTGGATAAACGTCACCAAGGATCTCGATCAACGGTTCAATTAGTTCGTAAACGAACGGCTTATTCATGTTTAGCATTCTACCGAAACGCGCCGCTCGACGTAAAATTCGGCGAATGACGTAACCTCGCCCTTCATTGGATGGCATACCGCCGTCGGCAATGGCGAAAGCAAGCATGCGAACATGGTCGGACAGTACACGATGTGGCATTCCAGTTTCCGTCCGATATGGAATGCCGGTAATCGACTCCACGCGGCGGATTATCGGCATAAACAAATCGGTATCGTAATTCGATTTCTTATCCTGCAAAATTGCGACAATGCGCTCAAATCCCGCTCCAGTATCGACGTGTTTATTCGGTAATGGATGCAAAACGCCTTCCTTGTCGCGTTCATATTGAATGAAAACAAGATTCCAGAGTTCAATATATTCCGGATCGGACGCATTGACTTTTAGGGCAGATTGACTCTCCAGCATGTCGCCCATGTAGTAGTGAATTTCGGTACAAGGACCGCAGGGACCGGTTTCACCCATTTCCCAGAAGTTTTCCTTCTCGCCGAACCTCAAAATACGATTAGGAGGAATATCAGTAACTTTTTCCCATAATTTTGTCGCTTCAACGTCATCACGATAGACTGTCGCCCAAAGCCTTTCTTTTGGCAATTTCCAGACATTGGTCAGCAAATCCCAAGCGAATATAATTGCCTGTTCTTTATAATAATCGCCAAACGACCAGTTTCCAAGCATTTCGAAAAACGTATGGTGATATGTATCACGTCCGACTTCTTCGAGGTCATTGTGTTTCCCGCTGACTCGAATACATTTTTGCGAATCGGCAACACGCGGATACGACGGTTTTTCGAGATTGAGGAAAATACTTTTAAACTGGTTCATTCCGGCATTTGTGAAAAGCAACGTCGGATCGTCTTGCGGAATGACCGGTGCGCTATGGACAATTTTATGATGATTCTGTTTAAAATACTGAATGAAATCTTCTCGGATTTCATGGGATGTCTTCATTATACTCCTACAAAACGGTATCTTTCTATCAAACACAAATCCGGCGATTTTCCGAAACCGCCGGAATCTCCGGTTTTATACTAAACGAATCATGTTAAATAACCCAATTCTGCCCGTAAAGTTATTTTCTATCGTGTAGATATGCAAGAAGATAACTCCGCCCAAAACCAGTCCGCTGAAAGTTTAGCGCGTCGGGAGTAACTTCGAGATAGCCTTGATCACCGTTTCGCTTCTGTACCCTTTTTGGATCAAGAAACGTATTAACTTCTGTTTGCGCGTTTTTTCATCAGTTAGCGTCTTCAATTTCTTCTCGCCAACTTTTACGGCAATACTAAGTTCATCAATTTCCGGCTCCATATTCTTGAGTAATTCATCAATGATCTCACCGGAGACACCTTTTTGCCGTAACGCGGATTTAATCTTTATAATTCCACTTTTATTTAGATGCAATTGATCTCGTATGAACGCACTGGCAAACGCGTTATCATCAAGATACTGATGTTCCAGACAATATTGGATCACCCGGCGAATTACAGCAATATCCGTCTGTTTCCGTCGGAGATAAAGTTCAACTTCGCGTTGACTTCGCATTCGGATTGTCAGAAAACGGATTGTCTGTTCTTTCGCCACTTCAAAGGCTTCGTGGAAAAGAATAATCCGAATCTGCTTTCCAGAAATAGATTGACCGACGGTAAGTAAAAAAACCGCTTTTGTCTCTGCGTTAATTCCAAATGCAAATTTTCCATTGAGAAAAACAGACACTCGATCTTTGCGCTTTTCCTGATTCGTGATCGCCGTGATTCGGTAAATCGAATCATCTTCCGGTGAAAAACCGGCTTCTGATTTCACTGATTTTACCATAGACTATTTACGACGCAACGGCTTCTGAAGCTTTCTCCAGCCCCAGATAAACTTTTACCTGTTTCTCGACCTTTTCATAGATGTCTTTATTTTGTTCGAGATAATTCTTAGCGTTTTCTCTGCCTTGGCCGATTTTTTCGTCGCCATAAGCAAACCATGAACCGCTTTTTTGAATAATATCAGCCTGAACCGCTTGATCCAGTAGATCGCCGATATATGAAATGCCCTGACCAAACGTCACATCGAATTCTGTTTCGCGGAACGGCGCCGCCATCTTGTTCTTGACAACTTTAACCTTCACTCGGTTTCCATAGTTGGTGTCTCCTTCTTTCAACGTCGATATGCGTCGAATTTCCAAGCGAAGCGATGTATAGAATTTCAATGCGCGACCGCCCGTTGTTGTCTCAGGATTCCCGAACATAACGCCGATCTTCTCGCGGATTTGGTTGATAAAAACAACAGCTGTGTTGGATTTGCTGACAGCACCGGTTAATTTTCGCAACGCCTGTGACATGAGCCGCGCCTGAAGTCCAACATGCGAATCGCCCATTTCTCCTTCGAGTTCCGCACGCGGGACCAAAGCCGCAACCGAGTCAATGACAACAACATCAATCGCATTACTTCTGACCAATGTTTCGGTAATTTCCAACGCCTGCTCGCCACTATCGGGTTGTGAAACAAGCAAATCCTTCGTAGAAACGCCTAAGTTCCCGGCGTATTTCGGATCGAGTGCATGTTCCGCGTCAATAAAAGCCGCGTAGCCGCCAGCCTTTTGAGCCTCAGCGATGACATGTAGCGCAAGCGTCGTTTTACCGGACGATTCTGGCCCGTAAATCTCGGTGATCCTGCCACGCGGAATACCACCAACGCCAATGCAAGCATTCAACGAAAGGCATCCAGTAGAGATGACATCAACAGATACCAGCGCTGACGTGTCGCCGAGTTTCATAATTGAACCCTTTCCGAACTGTCTGTCAATTTGCGTGATTGCTAAGTCGAGTGCGCGCACTTTGTTTTCATTTTTGTCTGCCATAATAATTCCTCCCGTTATTTTCTAAAAATAAAGGTTTCAATGGGTGTATAAACCGAACCGTGTAGACTTAATTCGCTTTTGAACAAAACCAAACGGTCGGAAATTTGTTGTATTGGAAAAAATGAATAAGCGAGAAAATCTTTCAATCTATCGTTCTCTATTTTATTGTATTTGACACGGCCAATCGTTAGGTGCGCTGTAAAGTTTTTTTCTTCTTTTGAAATCCCAGTTTTGAACAATGCGTCGTCAATAATAGAACCCAACCGTTTAATTTGTTCGACGCCTAGCGAGATTCCTATCCATAACAATCGAGGCTTGTTCATACCCGGAAAGACGCCCGTGCCTTCGCATTGCCAAACGAATGGCTCAACGCTTGATGAAACAGAACGAATCGCCTCAACGATTCCGGGGACGAGACTCTCTTCGGTTTCTCCCAGAAACTTCAAAGTAATATGCACATTTTCCGGTTTAACGAACCGGATACTGTTCTTTAAAACAGATAAATCCAACGAAATCTTATTCACCAATTGATGAATTTCGTCTGAAGTTGGGATGGCAATAAATAACCGTTTCATCAGATTTATTCCCTTAAAAGCGTCAACCTCAGTTGGTTCAACGCCATCTGCGAAAAGAGTTGTTTATTCATGATCCGATCTTGTAGAAACCGGAACTCGAACGATTCCAGAAAGCCGCTCATCGACAAGCCAACGTGTACAAGTCCAACCGGTTTTTCATCGCTTCCGCCCGGCGGTCCGGCAATTCCTGTTGAACTCAATCCAATATCACATCCGGACAATTTCCGAACGCCGAGTGCCATTTCTTTGGCAGTCTCAGAACTGACGGCGCCGTATCGCTTCAAAGTTTCCGGATTGACATTTATCAATAGTACTTTAGATTCGTTACTGTATGTGACAACGCCCAGAATAAAATATGCCGAACTGCCGGATACATTGGTGAGTCTGTCGGTGATCAATCCGCCGGTACAAGACTCAGCAACGGCGATTGTCATCTTCTTGTCTATCAGTAAGTTAGCCACATCCATTTCCAGAGTTTCATCGTCGTAGCCATAAACGATTTCCCCGAGTTTTTCGGCAAGTTGTCGCTTCGCTATGTCTAGCAAAGTCAGGCTATCTGTATCACCGGAATACAACACCAGATCGATGTGTGTAAAATGCGGAAGAATCGAAATGCCGATCTGCTTTTGAATGGAAATCCAATTTTCGATTTTGCCGTAAAGTTCGGATTCCGGCACACCGGTCGTGTGAATAGTAAGAGTATTGATCCGGGCTTCTGACAATTGTTCCATATCTATTGAAACAGAATCGATCAATATCCGCTCCATCTCAATTGGAACGCCCGGCATCACATAAAATGTTTTGTCTTTTTGCTGGAATTTCATTCCCTGCGCGGTTCCAACTGGGTTGGGAATGATTTGTGCCTTATCAGGAATCATTGCCTGACTGACATTCGATTCAGACATAACCTTGCCGCGTCTCCGAAATAAATCCCGAATATCATTTAAAATATCTTCATGGAAAACCAATTTCGAGTTAAAATATTCGGCAATTGTCGTTTTCGTGATATCGTCATGTGTTGGACCAAGTCCACCGGTTATAAAAATCAGATCAGCATGAAGACGACACGCGTCTATCGCTTGAATAATTGCCGACTTATCGTCTCCAATAGTGATGATAAAATTAACAGAAATGCCGTATTGTTTTAAAAATTGAGAGATGTAGGTAGAATTTGTATTAACGACCCGACCTGAAAGCAGTTCGTTTCCGATAGAAATGACGCCAGCGTTCTTCATACGATCCATCGAACGATGTTGATAAAAACAGCGGCATAGACGCCAGCTAGAAGATCGTCTGCAACGATCCCCCAACCGCCTCGCAATTTCTCCAGCTGATTGATAGGCGGAAACTTGGAAATATCAAAAAAACGAAACAACGCGAATGCTGAAATCACCATCCAGACGTTTCCATGAAAGTGAACGCCCGGCAAAAGCGTCATGGTTAACCACATTCCGGCAACTTCGTCAATCACTACCATCGATGGATCTTTTTCGTCCATTTGTTTTTCGATCTTTCCCGCCGATAAAACGCCAACGATTATCAGAATAATTGTACCGATTGCTTTCCAAATATGCCATTCGATTGGGAAACAAAACCAAAGGATGAGCGCAACTAAACTGGCTGCTGTTCCGGGAGAGACTGGAATTTTTCCAACATAGAAAAACGTCGCGATCAGGGTATTAAGTTTATTTTTCATCAGCTGACAGCGATCTTTTTTTGATATATTTAAAATTTGAAAAGATATATTGCACACCTGTATAAACTGTAAAAGCCGTTACGGCAAACATCAATATGTCAATAATATAGTACTTTTCGATCAAAGCGACATGCGGAGCGATTCCGAGAAATATCTTCCAGCGTTGCGTGATATGATAGACGAGAATAAAACAGATAACACCGATTTGCGATCCGGTTTTAATCTTGGCAATATGACTGGTCGTCATCGAAGTTTCTTTGACCTCCATCAAAATGCGCAAACCTGTAACGACGAAATCGCGAAGGATTACAAGAATTACCATCCAGAGCGGAACTATATCAAGTATAACGAAAGAGATAAAAGCCGCAGACATCAGAACCTTATCGGCAAGCGGATCTAAAAATTTCCCAAGACTGGATACCGATTGGTACTTGCGCGCATAATATCCATCATAGGCATCAGTGACCGAGGCAATGATGAAAATAATCAGCGCAAAAATCTCGAAGAATGCATGTTTCCCAAATAAAAAATAAATAAATAACGGCGTCAGGAGAATTCTGGAAGTCGTTATAAAATTTGCTATTGTAAAAACTGTCTGTTTCATTATAAACTCGTACGACCTTCTAATGCGTGGGTTAATGTCATTTCATCCGCAAATTCCAAGTCGATTCCCATAGGTAATCCTTGTGCAATTCGAGTAACCTTAATTTGTTTGTCTTTGACTAATTTGGAAAGATAAAGCGCCGTCGTCTCACCGTCACGAGTTGGATTGATCGCTAAAATGACTTCGCGAATTCCCTCTAACCGATATAAAAGCGTTTGAATGTTTAAATCGTCCGGGCTGACTCCGTTCAATGGTGAAATGACACCACCAAGAACATGGTATAGTCCGCGATACCAACCCGTCTTTTCGATGGCGATAACATCCAACGATTCCTGTACGACGCAAATAGTTGTATGGTCTCTTTTGGGATCACTACATATTTTGCACGGATCGACGTCGGAAATATGGTGACAGCGCGAGCATCGGAAAATCCGATCTTTAACATCCACGATCGTTCGAGCAAGCATAACCGCCTCTTCACGATCAGACTTCAGAATATAAAAAGCAATGCGTTGCGCAGACTTTTTTCCGATGCCCGGAAATTTTGCAAGTTCTTTGATCAACCGTTGAAGTGAATCGGGTAAGACGTTCATAATCCAGGTATTTTGAAACCTCCGGGTAAATTCGGCATGAGTCCACCAGTCAAACCGGACATTTTTTCCTGATAGAGTTCTTTGGCTTTCTGGAGAGCCTGATTGGTCGCGGCGATAATCATATCTTCAACCATTTCGACATCGTCCGTCAGAACTTCAGAATCTATTTTGACTGAAACGATTTCTTGCGAACCGTTTGCGGTAACCTTCACCATTCCGCCGCCTGCTGTTCCTTCGACCGTCAGAATCGCCATCTCCTGATTTAGTTTTTCCATGTTTTCCTGCATCTTACCGACTTGCTTCATCAGGTTGTTCAATCCACCTTTGGGCATCATAGTTCCTCCTTAAGTAACAACAATTTCACCATCGAAGATTTCCAATACGGTTTGGACAGTTTTGTCGATCTCGCTCGTTTCAGGTTTTTCGGATTTGTCTTTCCGCTCAACACACTTGATTTTCAATGGCTTATGATATATTTCTTCAATAATTTTTTCGATATTCGTTGCCCTTTTTACGACACTTTGTCTGGCAAACGAGTTTGAAGGATCGAATACAACTTCTAAGACGTTACGATTTAAAGAAGCTAATTTCCCTTGTCCAAGGAAATCGGAAAGCGAATGGTTGGATTTCACAAGATTTTCCAAAACCTGACCCCATTTTGATTCTATCACATCAAAAGTCAAATCAACAGAATCACTCGATTTGGGTTCTGAATTCTTTAGCGGTTCAACAGATGGTTGGGTATAATCGACCTTAGGTTCCCGAACGTTAATCTCTTTTGTAGCGGCAGGCGGCGTTTGTTTTGTAAACAATTCGACTTCGGGTTGAGGAATCGGTTTTGGAGTTAAAATGTTTGGAATGCGCAAATCCGATTTTCTGATGCTTTCCAGAATTTCGGTAACTGTCACGGTTTTGTCGATCGTTCCCAATCTCAGCAATGTAAATTCCAGAAGTGTCCGCGAGTTGATAGCATATTTCAGATTGACTTGCGCTTCGGAAATTATCTTCGTCAGCCGCAAAAGATCGCCGATGAGCCACTTATCTTTTTCTTTAAGATATTTATCCTTGACATTGTCTGGCAAGTCAAGCATTTCGACCGATTCGGTAGCTTTGGCAACCAGCAGATTCCTAAAATGTTCAGACAGTGCTGTGAGAAATTCACCGAAGTCGGCGCCGTTGTCAAAAATTTCATTCGCTATACCCAGCAAACCTTTTTGATCTTGTTTAAAGATTAGATTTTCAACTAAAAACAGGTAATCCGGGTCGATGATTCCTAAGATTTTTTTAACGTCTGCCGGAATCACTTCTTCCCCGCTGAACGCAATAACCTGATCCAGCATACTTTCGGCATCGCGCATACCTCCGTCAGATTTTTTTGCGATCAACATCAGTAAATCGTCTGGAATTTGAATCTTTTCCGATTCGATGATCTTCTTCAGTTGTTCAACGATTTTCAAAACAGGAATTCGGTGAAAATCGTATCGTTGACACCTGGAAATGATTGTTGGAAGAACTTTCAACGGTTCTGTCGTTGCGAAGATGAAAATTGCATGCGGCGGCGGTTCTTCGAGAGTCTTAAGAAGCGCGTTGAACGCGTCCTTCGTCAGCATGTGAACTTCATCGATGATATAGACCCGGTAATTGGAATGAATTGGAGGATATTTCACATTTTCGCGCAATTCGCGAATTTCTTCGATACCACGATTCGAGGCGCCGTCGATTTCCAATACATCGATATTTCTTCCCGAAGTAATTTCCGTGCAATTCTGGCAAATATTGCAGGGATTGTTATCTTGCGGATTAAGACAATTTAGGGTTTTAGCGAGAATGCGCGCCATAGATGTTTTGCCAATTCCGCGCGAACCCGTGAAGAGATATGCATGAGAAATTCGCCCCGACCGGATAGCGTTTTGGAGCGTCGAGCAGATATGTTCTTGTCCGACGATTTCGTCAAACCGTTGAGGTCTGTATTTGCGTGAAATTACCTGATAACCCATAATTCTGATTGGCTATGCACCAGGCATTGAATTCGTTTTTGGTAGATTCGCTTAGACAGTTGGCTGGTTTTCAGAAGTTCCGCGGCACATAAACAAATTAACTGCCGCTGCTCCCTTCCAGGCCTGACGGGGTTCGCCAATAATTTATTGCGCGAAACAGAAAACGTCATCGCCTCGCATCTTCGCGGATAAACCAAGCAAAATCCTCTGCCTGGCATTCCATCCTGCTATAGCGGATTGCAGGTGACAGGGCACCGCTGGCTCCCCATGTAGCATAGCCATTTTGATCGTGTTATTAAAAAACTGTGGAGTTGATGGGGATCGAACCCACAACCTCAGCATTGCGAACGCTGCGCTCTCCCAATTGAGCTACAACCCCAATAGATTGCTCTTCAAAGAACTGAATCTAAAATAACAAAGATGAAGATACTTTCAAAATGAATAATCCGGCGTCCGGTTTATTTTTTCCTGCTAAATAATCCGCGTCTTTTCGGCTCTTCTGTGATCTCATCGGTTTTCGGAGATTCCTGTTTTTCCCGTTCCTTCATCTCCAACCGCCTCTCGATTTCGCTCATTCCAGATAATTCACCTTCGTCTAAAACCTGTTCGGTTTGTGGCACGACAATTTTCTCGGGAACTTTATGTCGTTCGTCTTCAAGAGTTTCCAGCTTGTCCAGAATTTTTGTCACCTCGCCGTGAAATTCCCGAATAGTCTTTTCCAGTCGCTTCATCAACTCATTCGTCATGCGTTTGCCGTAGCTTTCGCCGATGCTCTCAAGGATATCGTTCAATTTCCGTTCAACATATTCCTTTCTGCCTTCGGTCACATTTAAATCCACAATGACGGGTTTTTCCTTATTTTCTTCCGCCGGTTCCGTTTTTCCACGTACCGCTGCAGTTGCTGGGGTTGCAGGTCTCATTCGTCTAACATTTACCATAACTTACCTTTCAATTTGTGGAGATTATAAACCAACCTGTGCAAAGTATCAAGTCTTTTTATTTTATTCAAGTTAAAATTGATAACCGTCTTTGGCAAAAATAATTCATTTACAAACGGAGAAACGGCATGTCCGACAGCCACTCCAACCGAACATCCCGCCAGATCGTAAATCCAACGATCTTTTGGTTGGATCTTTAACCATCGGCAACCGACTTCTGCTCCAACCGCGCCCAATATCATAAAACCAGAAATGGTCGCCCAATAAGCGATTCGCGAATCCTCTACGTCATCCCAGTACTTGAGCCTTGTGATTTGACCCATCGGAATCGTTAATACTTTTTTATTCTGCCAAATCTGAACGAAATCACCAGTAGTTCGATAATAAGCGCCTTCGACAACTGACTTGTCTTTTAAACGAATCTGGCACAGGGAACTTTCGGGAATTTTCTTTAAAAACTCCTTCGCGAAAAGTGGTTGATACCTCGTTTGAATATACAGACGATTTGCTCGACTTAAACTATCTTGTCTGTCAATTTTTGACGCTAAGAGATAAATCTCCATCGGACAGAACTGACGTCTAAATGTCTGTTTTCCTTTCTCTGAAAATAACTCAAAAACGCCTGTCACGCTATCGGCATCCGATTGGAAAAACTGAGCGCTTCTAAAAGTCTGCATATCAGGGAAAAGGTTGAAATGTATTTTTTCCTCCAGATCGATGGTAGCGCCGACTTTCTGATGAATAACGAGATACTCTTCAGCGATCACGAACCGTGAAGACAGAATTATGCATAAAACGATCTGTGAATGCAATATCGTTAAAAACCCCGCTTTCCGCGGGGTTTTTAACATCTGATTCTTTTGGAAAGATTCTCGAATGACTTTTTCCTCTAAAAATTGAAGCTGGTTTCGATTGTTGTTAGATTGACCGCCTCGGTCTTGGTATCGATCTTGCCATTGCCGTCGTAATCGCGATATGTCTTTTGGAACACATAGGAAATAACGGCGCCGCCACCGAGTTCAAACCCTATCTTGTAACCAAGGATTGTATTTTCCGACGGATGCTTGAAATCAAACGGATTTTCGTCGTTGTTACGCTGATAGAATGCGATAGCATTAGCCAATTTTGGAATTTTCCCTGCTGGAATAGATACAGATGCCATGAAACTCTTCACTTCATTTCCGCTTGTGAACATGTGCTGGTAATAACTTCCAAGAATGATGTAATTCAGAATGTTTACGTCAACTGCGCCAAATACGCCCTGCATGGCTTCATTCATGAGGCGCATCTGGTCTTTCGTATAAGGATAGAGCGCTCCGTTGGCGTCCTGTCGGATCGATACTCTCTCAAAGTCATAAGCACGATCCCAAAAACTATATAGAAAGTTTTTACCGGCATACCGGTACTCTGTTGTAAGGTTCACGATCTTAAAAATATTCATCTTCAATCCCGGTGCCGCAATTCCCCAACCGGGAGTAAATTCGGTTCCCGAATTGTAATCTTTGACTTTTCCCGAAATGAAAGTCGCTGCCTGTCCGTAAATAGTCAATTTGAAGAATTTCATATTTAGAATCGGAAAACCGAGATCAAATGCAGCGGCTGTCAGCGTCTTTAATTGATCCTTTGTGCTGAAGGGATCCGGCGCCGAATCAATCGAATCGATCTGTGTGTCCATGTCAGGAAAATTATCCGTTAAACCGTCACCATCCACATCGTAGTCGATTTCGTCCGGAATACCATCTGTGTCTGTATCTTTGGAAAAGGATTTACCTTTGATGTCAATCTCGCCGGTTCCGAAACTGTGATACTTGTAGTCAACCAGACTGTTACCATTAAATCCGGGAAAATACCATGGAGTCGTAAATTCTTTCGTCGAGAAAGCATCGAACACATCCGGTATATAATCGCCGTCCGTATCTTTCAAACCTTTGTACTGATTGACATCGATAACGACTGTGGTTCCAAAATTCAATGGAAACCGTTTGAGCGGTTTGTAGGTCATACGGCCACCTAATAGTCCAGGGCCGCTGATTTCTTTCAGATTAGCGACAAACACTTCCCAGCCAAGTTTATCAAACTGCATACCCGTATGCACACCGACTTTTCGCACCTGTGGATATTCCGTCGTGTTCGAATAGCCGTTCATCAAGATTCCATAACCGAGCGTTACATTATCCAGCGCGCCGACTCTCGCAAAAAACGGATCACCTTGTTGCGCCCAGCGGACGTAATAAACTTTATCGAGATAATCTGAAACTTCATCCCACTCTTCTTTGCGAATGTTTCCCTGATCGTCCATATAAATAGCAACATCCAGCGCAACGCCAAGTTTCCCGAGTCTCAATTCCGGACGAAACGCAATCTGATTGTAAATTTTTCCATCGATCGTCACCGATCCGAGCCCAAGTCCCATTCCAAACGGTTTCCCGGACTTTTTCCCGGTGGGTTCTTTGGTTTCGGTTCCCGGCTCTTCGGTCGGTGTGGCTTGGGAGGTCGTTTCTTCCGAAGGCGTTGTGACCGACTCTTCCTCCTCAACCGGTTGCAGCGGAGCTTCTTGCGGTTTCACTTCATCTTCGTCCTGAGGCATATCCTGTGGCTCAACGGGAATATTCACAACCTGTCCATCCGACGTGGAAATGATCATCTGCCCGGCCTGCATGATCGTTTCAATACCGGTGATGATGTTTAAAATCTGGACAGTTCCATCGACACCGTAAAACCGATCTCCAACCTTGTCGCTGAAAACCCAAAATTTCGTTCCTTTAACGGATGCTACGGATGTTGCCGTTTCGATACGGTAATTTGAGCCAACTCTGGGCGTCACATTAACCAGCACGCGCCCTTGCGTCATTTTAATTGTCCGCGCGGCGTAATCTTCCTTGATCTCGATTTCGGAATTCTTTCGGATTTTGACCAAACTTTTGTCACTATTAAAAATAATGGCGACAAAACCGTCTGCCTCAGTTCGTATCGCATCACCTTCCATCAGTCCCATGCTCATTTTTGCGGGCGTAGAAAAGCTTGTGCTTCCTTCCTGCTTAATGTTGACGACTCCAGCCGTCTTCAAAATCGTGGCAAACTGATCTTCCGCCTGAGATTTGCCGTAAAAAGCCATAAGGATGCTCAGTGCAAATAACGTTTTCCTTATCATATTAACCTCTCTCATCATAAGTTTTTGTTTATTTATTCTTTGAAAACATACCCAAAATAATCTTTGAATCTAAAAGTTCAATCAAGCTGAATTCCATCTTGAATTCGGCTGAATTATCGCCGTTATTTTTCAACCGGACATAAAAAGATTTGACCAGACCGTAATCGATTTGCTGAATCAAAGATTTAAAAGGCGTGTTCATGGTCGTCTCAAGAAACATCGTAATCTCTTTTCCGATAATATCCTGACGGTTCTGGTTCAAAATGTGTGCAAATGAACGCGAAATTCCCAAAACCGTTCCATCTTTCAAGAATAAAATGGAATTGTCGGAAGCGGATTCGATCACTTTTGATAGGCGATCACGGCTATCGCGGATTTCACGGTACATCGAAACAAGTTTATCATTGAAAGTTGCCAGCCGCTCGTATTTTTCCTTCATGACCTTGAGCTCGTAACTTTGGTTATTGCCAATCATATTCAGGAGAAGATTAGGATAGACCTCGATAAATTCTTTCAAATTATAACCAAGTCCCTCGATCGCTTCCATGTAGATGAGGCTGTTAGTCTTCTCGTTTTCTTTTGAATATCGGATCCCAATATCCGAAAATAAATCCGACTTTGTTGCAAGCCATTTCTCGATTTCATCTTTGATAATACTTAAGTTTTTCGATTTTAAATCAGGACCAGCTACGACAACACTTTCCGGTACGAGCGGGAACTCTCCGAGAACCTGAATTCCTTGTTTCTCTTTTTCGTTCAGAAGTTTATATTCTAATGTCGTAGCAACGACCGCCGCAGTATTATCTTCAACTTCAGGGCTCAACAGAGCGGTCGGAATGGAATAGGCACTCTTGTTGGCACTGTTGATCGTGCAATTTTTAATCAGAAAAAGAATAATTGGATTGAGAAAAAACCAATCCGTACTGGAAGGAAGATATACATCCCTGTTTTTTAAATCCATCAATCGAGTAATTCCCTGTTTTTTTCGCGTCAGGATCAAACCTGATACATCAGTAAAACTCAATTTGAATAGTGGATAAAAATCGT
>PEYN01000129.1 GCA_002774355.1 Candidatus Marinimicrobia bacterium CG08_land_8_20_14_0_20_45_22
ATCTGACTTAAAGGTGAAGTAGCATCATCAAACTGTTCGTACTCAATCTGAAAATCGGGGATTTTTTCAAAAACTTGCCCCATTTCCTTGAAGAAAGGGCTTACTTGACTGGAGACTTTTTCACTGGGTAAAAACCACTTAATTGCGTCCAATTTATGTTTCCTTTTCAAATATTTTGAACATTAATCAAAATGCTATTCTCGAGCCGTTCAAGATCGATCGGCTTAGGAATGAAATCGACAGCACCCATTGCAATAGAGTCATTCGCAATATTTTTATCCTTGACTCCTGTAAGAATTATAACAGGCAGTTTCGGTTGATCTTTTCGGATTCGCTCTAATATTTCGAATCCGTTCATCTCTGGCATGATTAAATCCAACAGCACCAGATCAAAATGTTCAGAACTTAGTGCGGATAAAGCTTCCTTCCCAGATAATGTCGAATGAGATGTGAATCCTTTGTATTCAAGAAATTCCGTCAGAAAATTACACACATTTGGTTCATCATCGACAATCAGAATGTTATACCTGCTCATATGATCAAGACTTTCAGTAAATTGGTTAAGTTGTTTTTTTACGGTGGGAATAATACGATATCGGCCTTTACTTTTTCTTCTTCTATTTCCTCTAAACGTTTCATAGGTAAATATATTTATCTTGCCAAATAATCACAAATCAATTATTACCGAATTTCTTTTAGATATGCTGAGATTTCTCCTTCCGACATCATTCGTACTGATATTGTGGTTAACTCTCCAAGCGTTTGAATCGGCAGTTCGACTGAATAATCAATTGCAATGTCCCGTTTAAGTAGAAAAACCCTCACGTCCCATGAACCTCCCAGCACATTAAAAAGCGGTGAAAAGCGATGCTGAACATCATAGATTTCTGATTTCTGCTCGAATCCCGAAGTCGCCGGGACGTCGATAATAACGTGTTCGATTTTCCCTTTTTGTGAAACAAATGAGATAACCGGAAACATACGGAACTCGCCCGTTGCTATCCGACGAGTGGTTTTCTCATCGATGACGAAATTGTCACCTTTAAACCAAAACTCAGAAAAATCCGGACTCTCAAAAATTGAACTGATCGGAAGAGTCACGAACATTTCCCGTATCAATTCCCGTTTCGGTTTGAAGGAAACCGAAAAGTTCATTACGACTCGATCTTCCTTGCCGGAAATCCTTTGAAAAACGGGTGGTTTAATTTCAATCTGATAAGGATCATGAGCAATTTTTTCGAGCAATTCCGTAAAAGTGTCCGTTTGCGTCAAATGTTCTCTTATTTGATATTCGAAAACACCGCGCGTGGTGGAAATGTTTTCGCTTACCGCAGGAGTCTGCGGATCGTTCTTCAAAGTCTTCCCGAAGTTATCCAGTGCTTTTTGAATATTTAAAGTTGTCTGAGAGACAGCGGAAAATTTTTGTTCATGCACCTTGTACGAAGCCATACGAACGGAATCGCTTCGAGCGGACTTCGATTCTTCGATCGGTATTACCCATGATTCAGCAGATACTTTTTTTCTGCCGGGGAATAACATCTCATCTAACGCGTTATTAACTTCTTCGATAATCCTTGCGATATCGACAGTTTCCCGATCGATTTGACGTGAATTAATTTTCTGCCATGTCGTGATATCGAAAAGTTCAAGATTAACTAGAAAATGGCCGCCTGTCCGATGGTAACTCCCTGTCAGAACGTAGTATTTCTTTCCTTTCTTCTGAGTCTTTTCTCTGATTTGTTTCACAACCGCATCCATTTTCTCTGTCCGATGTACGTCCACTTCATTCCCGAGAGAAAAATGATTGGAAATAAAATCAATGAATCCATCTTTCAACCAAACGATTTCCGGATCGGATTCAACATTATCGAAAGATAAAACATAAAGATCAATCGGCTCATCTGCCGGTTCTAACGGCATCGCTGATGAAATACTAACCAACATAGCAATACCGAGACAAAGCATCAGGCGTTTTCTCATATCATTCCTCGGAAATTGAGATGGATTTGATGGCTTTTTCAATTCTACGAACGACCTTTTCCTTTCCCAAGAAGGCGGCAACTTCGAAAATTCCAGGACTAATTCCGAAACCGGTTAGGGCTAAACGAAGTGGATGTATCAATTCAGCGGCTTTGATTTGCATGATCTCTGCAGTTTTCCTAACGCATGATTCAATAACGGCTTCATCAAATGAAACGGATTTTTCCAATTCCTGCTTTAATACTTTCATCCGGTTCGGAACTTCTGAGGTCTTCCACTGCTTGGCGATAACTCTCTCGTCATAATATTCAGGATCGAGGAAAAAATACTTGCCCCACTCAACAAATTGAGGAAAGGTTTTCACTCGCGATTTCATCATATCTATAACGCGCAGAACGTATTGATTATTTCCATCAATCGGAATGTTTGCCTGTTCGAGAAGCGGTCGAAGATCAGATAAAATCTGTTCGGATTTCATAAGCGTTAAATGCTGACCGGAAATCCAATCCAATTTTTTAATATCGAAAACGGCGGCCTTCCGTGATATTTCATGAATTTGAAATTGCCGGACGATTTCGTCCGGGTTTAAAACTTCGCTACCATCCTTTGGTGACCAGCCGAGAAGAGCGAGATAATTGAACACGGCTTCAGCAGGATAACCTATTTCCTGATAGGCATCAACGCCGGTGGCTCCGTGCCGCTTACTCAACCGTTTTCCGTCGATTCCCAATAGAAGTGGCAGATGGGCGAACTGTGGAATTTCACTGCCGAATGCTTTGAAAATGTTGATCTGTTTTGGTGTATTCGGAATATGATCTTCGCCGCGAATGATGTGAGTAATATTCATGTCTATATCATCGACAACGACAGCCATTTGATAAACGGGAACACCTGTTGAACGTTGAATAATCAGATCGTCAAGTTCGCAGTTTTGAACATAGATTTTTCCATATACCAGATCGTTCCATCCAGTAATGCCGTCTTCCATTTTGAAACGAACGGCGTACGGTTTTCCAACCGATAGGTTTTCATCGATTTCCTTTTGCGAAAGAGACCGACACTTCCCTCCATACTTATATGCCCGGTGTTCCTGAACGGCTTTTTCACGTTCCGCGTCTAATTCGTCAGCTCTACAGAAGCACCGATACGCTTTCCCTTTGACGAGAAGTTCGTTGACTCTGGATTTGTACAATGCCATTCGATTGGACTGATAAACCGGTTCTTCGTCCCATTTCAAACCAAGCCAGTCGAGCGACTGCATGATCTGGCCAACTAATTCTTTGCGTGATCTTTCGACATCGGTGTCTTCAATTCTGAGTAAAAATTTGCCACCGACCGACCGGGCAAAGAGCCAATTGTAAATTGCCGTCCTCGCCCCGCCAAGGTGAAGCGCACCCGTCGGGCTGGGTGCGAACCGCACTCTGATTTCGTTATTCGTCAATTTCGTCTGTTCCTTCGTGTAAAATTGGACGTTCTCCGGAAAGCGTCATCTGAATTCCGCCTACGTGACGAGCATACAAATTGTAAAAAATGATTGCCAACAAAATGAATATCAACAGAATAATGGTAATGAAAAGACCGTTGAGAATAGACGCAAATAAAAGAGTCATCAAATTAAGGTCAGTCATATCAAGTGAGCCAAGAAGTGGAAAAGGTTCAACAGCATTCCCCAAAGTAGTTATTGCCCAACGAATGATTAAATAAAATAAAAAGGAAAAAACTGATAAAACCGTAAAAAGAGTCAAAAAGGTAATTTTCAAAACGCTTGTAATGCCTATATTTTTTACTTCGTAATCCATCTTCTTCGCCACTTCAAAAATTATCGGTGAAAGTTCATCGTTAAATTTGATTCAAACAAGAATATTTTGTTTGATTGACCGATCAAATAAACTCACTGGTAATCCCAACTGGACAATGATCGGAACCCATCACGTCAGGTAGAATAAAAGCGGATTTCACTTGGTTGATAAATGCCGCGTTGACAAAAAAATAATCGATTCTCCATCCCACATTCCGATCTCTCGCTCTGAAAATCGGCGACCACCAAGTATATTTTTGTGGAGACGAATCGAACCTGCGGAATGTATCAACGTAACCTCGCTCAACAAACCGGTCTAACCACGCACGCTCTTCCGGTAGGAATCCGGAAATTGTTTCATTTTCCTTCGGATGAGCGATGTCAATTTCCTTATGGGCGATGTTGAAATCACCGCAGATGACGACATTTCGCTTATTAGCAACCATTTTTTCGACGACAGACAGAAATTCGTCAAAAAACTCAAATTTAAATCTCAGCCGTTCTTCCGACGCCTGACCGTTTGGAAAATAAATATCGAATAAAGTAAATTTTTCATATTCGGCGACGATAATTCTGCCTTCCGTATCGAACTTCACGTTTCCGAATCCTCTGGTAATTGACAAAGGTTCTACCTTGGAATAAAGCGCGACGCCGCTGTAGCCCTTTCGTTCCGCCGATGAAAAATAGGAATGATAACCGCCGATCGAAATTAGTTCCGGGGGTAGAACTTCTTCTGAGGCTTTTGTTTCCTGCACACAAAAAATATCCGGGTCTTCAGAGCGTAACCAATCCAACAAACCCTTCTTCAGAACTGACCGGATTCCATTGACATTCCAAGAGACTATCTTCATTATCTTAAAACCACCCAACTAACTGTCGGTAGTTTATCACAGTTTTTACGATAGAACAATTTATTTTCGGAAATAACGCCGACCGAATACTCCAACTTTTGCCCGTTAAAAAACGAGCGATTGTGAAAAGGAAAATGCCATCCCTTTCTCATGATTAAAGATACCGCCGGTTTGGGATACTCCGAAGTCCAGTTTGTAATGTGAAAAATTGAG
>PEYN01000130.1 GCA_002774355.1 Candidatus Marinimicrobia bacterium CG08_land_8_20_14_0_20_45_22
CCATCAAAGTTATAACTGAGTTTTGTAAAAGTCCCTCCATTAGTGGTTTTCAGAAGAGTGTTATCTTTCCCAGCAATGTAAACTACGTCGGCGCTGACTGCATCCAGATCGTACAACTCGACTTTGTAAGTGTTAGTATCGCCAATCATAGTCCAATCCGCGCCGCCGTTGGTGGTTTTGTAGATAATACCGCCTTCGCCGCAGGCATAACCGACATTGGCGTCGATAAACTCCATGTCATTCCAAGCATAATCGGTCACGTCGGGTTCACGAACGGTCGTCCAATCTAGCCCACCGTTAATCGTTTTTTGCACCCGACCCATCTGATGGGTCGGATAAGTTGTGCTATACACGATCCAACCGGTGTTGGCATCAATAAACGATGCTTTTGTAACCATCATGTCCGTCGATGCGACTTTCACGGTTTCCCAGGAACCGCCAAAGAGTAAAGTCGCCAAGCAAAACGTAACAATAGCAAGGGTTAACACTTTCTTCATCTTTTCTCCTTATTTTAAAATTGTTTTATATAAAGCCCACATTTGCGATTATACGCATTTTTAAAATTATCCGCAAGTGATTTTTCTCACTCATTTCCAATATAAAATTTTAAGACCGAATGATTCATCATACTGATGAGGTTCATCGAATGCTGTCCGGCAGTATTCCAATTCCGCTCCAAGGCGGCCCAGGGTGGTTAGACGCTCCAGGCCGATCGCACTGCCGCGTCGGGTTGCCCGATCTGCATCCCAGTAGAAATAGAGGTCGTTTTTGGCAATATCACCCCGCAGGTAAACCGACAGAATTTGATTGACCGCATATTTGACATCCAGGAAAGCCGAAAAATGATTGTCGTTTTCGTTATACCGGAATGGGATGGTATATTCTTGATAATCGCAGGAATTGACCGCGAAGGAAGCGCCAGTGTTCGTTATCAAACGCTTGAAAAAACGACTCTGCCAGCGTATTGATAGGACGTTGAGCCTTTCGGCATTGTCCAGCATGACGACGTTATATTCGCCGGATTTAGCCCAGTCGTCGGTCTGGCGGATTTCATAGGTTAATTCCAGCGAATTTTTTGCTTTTTCTGGTGAATAATTTAAATCAAAGATCCCGCGTCGGACTTCGCGTACCCAGTACCCGCGTGCGGTCGGCGTAGAAACACTCCCCGCGGTTACATCATCAGAACGTCCGTTATACTCTCCGGTAAGAGTCAGTTTAAGCCCGGGAATCACAAAATCCTGACGGCAAAACTGCAGGGCAAATCCGCGGCCCTCCCGATCATCGTTTTTGCGGTTAGTGCTTTTTGGGGTTTCATCCATAAAAAGATGGTAGCCGAATAAGGTGCGCACGAAGGCATCCTGCAGGTATTTTACGGCCTCGTATTTACGCTGGGCGTCATAAAAATTCCCGGAAATCCCAATGAGAGTTTTCCGGTCGCCCGAGATATAGCTCAGACCGGGACGCAATTCGGTATTGCGGGCGATGATCTCACATTGAGTATAAACATCTTTTAGACTCTGTTCGACACCGTAATTAACTTCGATTCCCAGATGCAGGCGACTGATCAGGGCATAATCGTAAATAAAATTGATCTGAGGCCCATCGTAAACGGTTGTTCCTGTCGTGGTATCCAGATAAGAGAAGTATTCTTCGTAAATATTTTTTTCCAGTGAACGGGGAATGTCATGCTGGATGAGGCGGTTATAGCGGATTGCGGAAACCAGAGTGGCACGTTCATTGAGATGTTTTATAGAATGTATCTGCAGTTCATAATTCTCCTGACGGCGCGGGTCATATTGCCGCCGGAAAGAGTTATTATCATTGGTGGTTTGCACAAGATTGAAATCGAGGTTATCCGGATAGGATATTTTATAAAAAGCCGGATTGCCGGAGAGGTCATAGAGCGAATTATAGTATTGATTAAACCGGTTACGCGGCTGAATCTCGCGGACGATAGGATTGTCAAAAGCCCACAGAGAATTCGCCAGCAGCAAACCGAGCACTATTCCCGCATAATTCCATTTTTTTATAAAACCACTTTTCATATTACTCTCTCGGCAATCAATGTTGATAACCCGGCGTGGGCGGCTTGATGATCACGAAGTCGTTGAAAGAATTATTGGTGTCAAAACCCGGCAGAATGCGTTCGACTGACTGTCCGCTATATTTCTGGTTGCCGATACCGGCCCAACCGGCGTCAAGAATCTTGTCGATATCTTTGGTCGTGCGCTTAGCCAGGCTGCTGTATTCGACACAATCAATGACTGTCCCGATGTCCAAACCATCCGTCATAACCGAATCGCTACCGTCGGCAATTGCGATGACATTGCCCGAAAGATTAATCATAAAATCAACTGTTTTCCCGGTCATGATATTATAGAGATTCAGCGCATTTGGATTGTCATAGTCGCCATAATCAAAAGCGTTGACGAATTCCCAATCCGCGCCGGACAGGTCAATGCTGGTGCTGTATAGTAAGGTGTGGTTATAGGCATCCTGTGCCAGCACGACGAATTCGCCCGGCTGAACGGGATACTGCGTACCGACCAGCGGTTCGCCGGGGAAGCGAAAAGCATAGGTCACGGAGGTCAGCATGTGATAAATCCGGCAGACGACCATGCCGTCCAGGTATTTAACCTCGTCCGAAGAATTATACAATTCAATGAATTGGTCATAAAACCAAAAATTCCTGTTTTCCGGCCCGGTGTAATAAATTTCGTTGATTTTCAAGCCCGGCATTAGAGTTGCGGATATTGTATAGATTGTGTCGGTAGTTAACCCGCTTTCAGAGGGGGTAATAGCCAGTGTTGTATCATTCAGAGTCAAACTTACCACAGAATCCGGCCATTCAACCCCTAAACTATCAATAAATGGTAACAGGACTTTGGCTTTGACCTGCGGATCAAAAGCCGCCCAGGGCAAGTCTTCAAAAATCACCTCACCGGAGTCATCAGTGGTAGCTGAAAAATTTTGCAAATTATATTCATCCGTATGGATTTGAACTTCAATATTTGCCAGTCTTTTGTTGTAACCAAGGGTGCTATCTTGGTAAACTAAAATCAGTTTTAGAGCGTACGTGCTGTCGTATTGGGTCGGTTTCTGATTAAAACAGTTAGATAAAAATAGTAGGGACGGAATAATGAAAAACAAACCCTTTTTTACCATTGAGCGCTCACTTCCAAACCGTAGAATATTGGTGAATTATGCTCATCAATTGAGCCGCTGAAGTTAGTCCAGGGCGCCCGGTCATCCAGAATGTTATTGACAAACAATGAAACCTCGGTGGTTTGGGACACTGACTTGGTGATGCGGAAATTAAAAATCCAGCGTCCGCCCGAATCCCGCAGGTAGCGCTCATAGTAATAGGTCATTCCCTGATACCATAAATAGGTTTCACCGTCTTCGGTCCGGTGGGTTGAATTACCATTAAATATGTTCTTTTTGTGTTCCAGGGGGACCTGCTGAGCGTCCAGAGTGATCCAGACTCCGAGGCGGTTGCTGATATAATTGATCTGGTAATCTACGATGACCTTTTCGCTCCATCGCGAATCCGGTTTGTACCAGATGTCTTCCCAGCTGGTGTCCGGCTGAGAGTCATAAACCAGACCAGTCTGTCCATGTTTATTAAAGCGGTAAGTGACATTTAACCGGTATTGGAAATTGTGAATCCGTTGGGTGCGCAGAGTGAACTCCAAACCTCTTGAGCGACTCCAGCCGCAGTTCTCGTAATGTCCCCAGGCGGCGCTTGTGATGGTATCGGGATTGATTTCGTATCCGTATGGAAAATTCACAGTGACCGGCATGTCGTCGGATTTTTGGTAGTAACCGGTCAGAGAAAATCCGACTTTGTCACTGAACTTCCAGTCGAGAGAGGCTTCGAATTTATCAATCGAATAGGCCTGCAGATCGGGATTGTATTGCAGGTGAACTTCTTCGATAATGGTATCCCCGTACTGATATTTAAAGTAGCTCGGAGCCTTGAAAATATATCCCAGCGAGATGTCCTTGACACTTCTTCCGGCTCCCAGGCGCATTTGCCAGTCCTTTGTGAGGTAGTATTGCAAATTTACCCGTGGGCTGAGAAAATCGCCATGCTCTGCTTTCAGGAAGGCTTTGTCTTCAAACATATTTTGGAAATTGAACCCGGTCGGCGAGTAGGCGTCATAACGCAGGCCGGCCATGAGTTTAAAGCGCCGCGCCAGAAAATTGCCCTGGATGATGTCCTCCGCGTAAAAACTGAGGGTAGTCAGATCGGGATAATCATCAAAAGCATAGGAACGGTGTGAGGAGTATTGACCATAATAGGGGTAATTTTCATCAATCACCAGGCCATCGCCGTTATTCTTTTCGTAGTTGACTTCAGTTCCAAAGAGCAAGTCATGTTTAGCGCGGGAGCTTTGCAGGATCAGTTTGCGTTGAATCCGCCCGCTTACTTTCCACTCTTCGCCGCTTTCCTTCATCTTGCCAATAAATCCCGGCAGGACTTTGATCAGAGTTGTATCCTTTGAAATTCCACTAACGGTGTCAACGATAGTCGTGTCATATTTGACGTTGTAATTTTCGGCAACCCACTTTGACTTGTAGTTGTTCTTATTATTAAGGTTGACCGACAAAGCCCCTTTCCAGACTCTTTCATCGCTTTGTTTATATGTAAAATCGAAATTGGAGGTAGCCAGGAACCCTTTGTCGTAGGAAGCCATCTGATAGGCATCGGTTGGTTTTTCATCGTCAAGAAGTTTGGTGAAACTGCCGCCAAGGTGTGTTTCCAGCTTTTTATTGAGATGTTCGCCGGACAGATTACCGCTGGCATGCAGACGCTGAAATTCGTCTCCGTCTTTGCGGGGATCACGTTGACTATAGCCGTAATTCAGATGATAATCCAGAACCGAGCGGCCGAGATTGACGCCATGTGAAAAGCTGGCGGTACGGGTGTCGGGATTGATTTTTGCGTTGAATTTGGGAGCGATCCGTCCAATCTTGGTCTCTACTTTTATGACACCACTGCCGAAGTTGCCGTATTCGACCGACGGAATTCCGGTTATTACTTCGACCGATTTGATATTATCGGCCGGAATGGTGCGTAAATCGAGGCCTCGGGTTGAACTGCCGTAAGAGACATTTCCGGAAGAATTGGCATCAGTCGAGATCTGATTGCCATTTACAATAATTGCGGAACCGAATGATTCAATAGATTCCATTGAGGTACCTGCCGCAGTTACTGAGCGCAGGCCAATTTCACTGCGGCCGGATAGGCCCGGATTCTGCGATTTATCCACGCCAGGCACGAGCGAGAGAATATCGCCGAGGCTGGTCGCCTGCATGTGTTCAATTTCGCCGGTATCAATCGTGCGGGTTGTGACGGGTGACTCCGGGAGCAGCTCTTCCTTAATCGAATAAACCTCGATTCCACCCAGCATAAAGCAATATTCGCTGGAGGATTTGCGTCCCTGCCTGAGAAGTTTGACATTAATTTCATAAGTGCGTTCGGCATCGATTTTCAGATCGAACAAGACGTTTTTGAAATAGCCCGCGCGCACGACTTCAATATTATAAATGCCGGCGTCCACATTCGTCAACGCAAATTGTCCGGTTTGATCGGAAACCGTAGTACGTGAGAAATCCGGATCGGAGCGCTTTTGCAGAATTATCAGGGCGTCGGGAATTGCACGCCTTCCCATCTGGCAGGTGATTTTTCCGGTAATGGTCGAAGCCATTCCGACGGTAGCCAAGCTGACCAGCACCAGAGTGATAATAAATTGTTTTTGCATAAGAGTTCGATTCATCTGTTTAAACCTATGAATAGCCTCAGGAATGACATCGCTAAAAAACCGGCAATTATTAGTGATCCTAAATCGCACGATCGCTGTAAACACTAAAATTAAAAAAATCTAGTTTGATCAATATCTGTTCATTAAAAAACCCGGTTAAATCTATTGAATTATTGTTAAGGAATCAATGAAACATTAACTTTCGCTGTTAATTTTGGTCTTTAATTAATACGGAGAAAGAATGAGTAATGCGATAGAATGTGCCAATTTAACCCATCGTTACGGTAATAAACTGGTATTAAACGGTTTGAATTTTTCTATCGGGAAAGGGCGTATTTTCGGCCTTCTCGGTAAAAACGGAATGGGCAAGACCACAACAATAAATATTCTAATGGGATTCTTGAGGCCCACTAGCGGACAGTGCATGGTTCTGGGAGAAAATTCGCACAGTCTGTCGCCTAAAACCCGGACGCGCATTGGTCTTTTGCACGAAGGGCACCTGGCCTATGATTTTATGAACGTGTCCCAGATCGAAAAATTCTATGCGCCGTTCTACCCGGACTGGCGCAAGGAATTTTATTACGAGCTTATCGATAAAATGGGCGTTTCACATGACCATAAATTGTCGAAAATGTCGTGCGGACAGCGTTCACAAGTCGCGCTCGGATTGATTCTGGCGCAAAATCCCGAACTGATGATCTTAGATGATTATTCAATGGGGCTGGATGCCGGTTACCGCGTTCTGTTTCTGGATTTTCTCCAGGCTTATGTCCGCGAGTATGACAAGACGGTGTTGATTACTTCCCATATTATCCAGGATCTGGAAAAGATAATTGATGAAACCCTGATTATCGGTCGCCGGAAGGTGCTCCTGCAGATGTCAATCCGGGAATTTATGCAGACCTTTCACCGCTATACGTTTCAATCTGCCCGACCGGATTTATTCATCGAGCCGGACGAAATCATCAGGAACTACGAAAACATAAGGAATCAATCTACTATTTATTCCTTTGGTTCCGCGGATGACTGTCAGAAATACCTGAAAAATCACGGAGTAGAATACAGCGAATTCCAGGAAATTTCCATGACGCTGGAAGAAGCTTTTATCGGATTAACCGGCAAATATTAGAGGTAAGACAATGTATAAATCACTGATTTATAAAGAATGGTTAAAGATTCGGTATTTTCTGTTCGGCTACGGGATCATGATTATTGTACTGACAGGCTATCTGTTTCTGGATATCCGCCACACTCTGGCCATGGAAAAACCGATCAATGTCTGGCTGTATCTTATACAATACAAAATGCTGTTTTACAATATGGTAAAATTTATTCCGCTTGTGGGGGGCATCTTACTGGGGTTGACACAATTTGTGCCGGAAATGACCAAGAACCGTTATCGCCTGTCATTCCATCTGCCCTTACCAGAAATAAAGATGCTACTCTTTGTAGTCAGCACCGGCTTTCTGGCTTTTCTGGTTGCTAATCTGATTATGTATGGAGGTTTTCTAATGATTACGGCGATATTTTATTCGATCGAGATTGTAACCAGCGCCGCCATAACGATGCTTCCGTGGTTTATTGTCGGTTTCGCCGGATATTTCGCTACGGCAACAATTGTCGTTGAACACTCTTGGAAATATCGGATCGTACTTATGATTATTGCAACCGGATTAATTGGTTTAATGTTGAAAGAAGAAGGGTATGAAGAGCATGTCTTCGTTATCTGGCAATATATTGTCATTGCTCTGATGTTTGCCGCCACAATAGTTTTTCCAGGTTACCGCTTAAGGAAAGGAAGTAAGTGATGCTTACCAAAATCTCACGTTATATCTTCATTCTTATTTTTATTTTAGCGGCGGCCGTTTACCTGCCGGAATTCTATTGGAAATTCTTTGGTAAACGCTCTGATTTTGCGTTGATTTACTATAGTCCGATCATAAAACAATTCGTCGGCAATCGGGTAAATCGAAGCAATGAAATGGAGTATTTTGATTTTCAGGGCAGTTCTTATTCTAAGATAGAATATGAGAAGTTATTGCCGTTTATGTATTACTATGATCTGGATAAATGGAATGTACTACCCCGGGAAGTTCAGGGTATTCCGATTGATATTTCCACTATTCGTCGCAATTCGCAATCTTTTATATTCCAACCGTACCATTTGCATAACCCGTTGATCCAACTATATCCCTTATTTGAATCTGAGTCAGATTTTGCCAGATTGACTTTACCGGACGAGGTATTCAGAATTGGTGACCGGATGGAATTTATTGATGTTCGTAAGAACGTCATTGTTGAGCAACTTACTACCGTTTTTACGACAGCTTTACAAGAAGCCGGATTTGTCTTCCCGGCTCGAATTATTGCCGGCAATCCAACTACGCGTAAGCCATTTGACGAAGGGTATTTTATTGTAGACGCCGTTGGTTCCGTTTTCCATGTTAAAATGGTCAAGGGTCAACCGTTCTGTAAAAAAACCGTCATAAGTCCGGATTTGGACGTCCGCTATATTTCTATTTCTGAAGATCCGCGGCGAGAATTTTACGGATTTTTAATTACAGCATCAGATAGTCTTTATATGATTATGTATGATGATTATAAACTAGTACCCCTGCCACTGGCGGGTTTCGACCCGGACGATATGCGCCTGCGTTTTATAGCCGATCCGATTTACCGGACAATTTCGTACAGTAATTCTGAACGAGTAAACTGTGTCGTCACTGATCTGAAATATAATTTCATCGACTCTTGTCATGTGGATTTAGTCTCTTTCAAAAAGACTATAGCCGGGCGGGTTGAAAAGGGGTTGTTTCCATTTAAAATCGAGACCGAATCGAATAAAAGTAACTTTAGAAGCTTTCGACTGGTGCTTAATGGGTATCTCGGTTTGCTCGGTATCATTCCATCGCTTCTGCTGTTTATCCTGATTAAATATATTTTCGGCAATGAGAAGGTGCGCAACAATCCGCTGGATCTGCTGATTGTTGCCCTGACGGGGATTTATGGATTGCTGACGGTGCTTATCATAAAACCGGAAATATGGGAGAAGAGTGCCAATCCTTTTGGATACTAAAGAAACTAAAAATTGCATTGCTGGGTCGGGTTTCCGAAATTTGATTTCGGTGGTCATAATTGTTAAAAAAAGCGAATAGAAAATGCACGTAAATATT
>PEYN01000131.1 GCA_002774355.1 Candidatus Marinimicrobia bacterium CG08_land_8_20_14_0_20_45_22
AATATATTTTCGAATTTGTTCACTTTTTCCAGAAAGCAGACGAACCGCTTCAGTCTCCAGACTTCCAAAGTCGATCCGACCGGACGCGAACATCGTTTGACGATATGAGTCAATGTAAACGTTAGCCAGCGCGGTGAAATTCTTCAACAATTGGATATGCGCCCGCTCCGTCTCCTCCACAAAGTCAAATAGATTCTCTTTGATATCTTTCCAGCGTTCGCCCAACTGTGTCCGTAAACTACGGACGGTCTCAAGATCTCCCGACCAATTCTTTTCGCTTCCCTTGATTCTTCCGTCAAACGCCGTTTTCATGTCCAGTTTTAAAGAATCGATTGATATTCTATCTGTTTTCCATTCAGCCTCCGTTTTAAAAATCAAACCGAGACAATCTTGCAGTTTATCGCCGTTTTTCGGACGAGAAACCGTTCGCAATTGCGCGATGGTTTTTTTATTTTCTTCATTATCGAAAAACTCCGAAAGTTTCTGATTCGTGATTCTTTGGTGAAGAGTTTTCATTTCAAACAGGAGCGCGCCATCAGAAGTCGTACGAATGTGTTCCATCAGTTCGGCACATTCCGCGCGTTTATTCCAAACCGTATTCAGCAGAACTTCGATCTGAGACAGTTCCATGACTTTCAGTAATGCTGAAATTTCCGGGCGGTCGGACTTTAAAGCATTATTTAGAAATCGCTCGGTAAAATCGGCGCGCAGGATCTTTTCTTCGGTTTCGTCGGAAATCGTAAACAGTGGATCGAGTCCAAGCAAGAAAACATTATCGCGTAGCATTCTTCCACAAAAAGCGTGGACTGTCGAAATCGGCGCGAGATTGATCTGATCGATCAGATTTCTTCGAAGTTCTGATGTACAGACAAATTCCGGTTTTGACAACTCGGTCCGAATCCGTTCCTTCATTTCATTAGCGGCTTTTTCGGTAAAAGTAATCGCCGCAATCTGGTCAATCCCTGACGCATGATCGCGGAGAATCTCCATATAGCGATTAACCAGAACGGTGGTCTTTCCCGTTCCGGCGGCGGCACACACGATCAACGATTCATCAATTGCCGATGCCGCTTTTTGATAGTCGCTATGATTCGTTTCTATTTCCTTTTCATTCATTCTTCATACCTTCAAACATCTTGGAAAAACTTACGAATTTCCATAAAATAGCCCGACTTAAAATATGAGGATAATGTGCCGTTATATCAACCTTTCCGTTCCGATTGGATCACTTTCTGTCTGTTTCTGGTCGTGATCCTAAGTTTTGTAGCGCTTAGCGAAGTCATCCGAAAATGTTTTCGTGTCTCAGGCGAACATACACGACAGATCGTCCACATCGGCGTTGGACTGTTGGTCATTCTAAGCCCTGTTTTATTTCTGTCCTCGACACCGCCTGCCGTTCTGGCGCTTATTTTCATCGTTCTGAACGCCGTGGCGCTGAAACAAGGCGAAATGAAAGGAATGCATACGACGGCGCGCACTTCATGGGGAACGGTTTTTTTCCCGGTTTCGTTTCTCATCCTGATTCTCCTGTATTGGAAATCCGATCCGATCATCCTGATCATTGGCATGTTGATCATGACGGTTTCCGATTCGCTGGCATCGATCATCGGAACAAGCGGGAAAAGATCAGCCGAGTTTCGCCTCTGGAAAGATAAAAAATCCGTGAAAGGATCATCCACAGTTTTTATCAGCGCGTTTCTCATTTCGACAGTTATTCTTTCGATTGCCAAAACGATCGCCGGCGAGCCGGTTCCGGAAACGCTTAGTTTGATTTTGATTGGCGTAACTGTTGGGATCGTCGCAACGCTTTCCGAAGCCATTTCATTCGCCGGTTCCGATAACTTGACATTACCGCTTTTCAGCGCATTACTTTTAGACATCATGCAAAAACACACGTTAAGCGGTCAGTTTATGGTTCTCGGATGGATTTTTTTCTCGTTTTTCTTAGCCTATGCCGCCTTTAAACTCAAAGCCCTAACATTTGGCGGAGCCGCAGGTGCAATGTTGTTAGGCTCCATCGTTTTTTCCATCGGCGGGATCAACTGGGTGATTCCAATGGCAACTTTCTTCGTGTTATCCTCTATTTTGTCAAAGATCGGTAAAATTAAAAAAACGCTTCTCAAGGGCATGGTTGAAAAAGGAAGCAATCGCGACATCCTGCAGGTATATGCAAACGGCGGCGTTTCGCTCATCATGGCTTTGCTCTATTATTTTACATCGCAAAACCTTTTCTACCTCATGTTTCTCGGATCGCTTGCGGCGGCAACCGCCGACACATGGGGAACAGAGATCGGTATCTTTTCAAAAAGCTTACCACGCCATATCTTAAATTTTTCAAAAGTCCAGCCGGGAACTTCCGGAGGCATCACGGTGCTCGGAACTTCCGGATTTTTCGCTGGTGCGGGCGTATTGACACTGAGTGGCATTTTCCCAATCAATGAATCGGTTAGAGCCGCTTTTCTTATTATTACGATCAGCGGAATTCTCGGCGCCTTCATCGATTCAATTCTTGGCGCAACCGTTCAAGCGCAGTACCGCTGTCCGCATTGCTTAAAAACCACCGAAAAAACCGTCCACTGCGGCAAATACGAAACGCTTCTCGTGGCAGGTTACCGCTGGATCGATAATGATGTTGTCAATCTCGCCTGCACGACTTCCGGCGCCTTGCTCGTTTGGTTCCTTTACATGCTCTTCATTTAAAAAAACAAGAAACGTCGGTTACTCTTCAACTGACACTGTTTTCCGAATCCGGCAAAGGTCAAAGTATTCGCAAAAACCGGATTTGCAACGTTTCACATCAAACGGTAAGAGATCAAAATTCCCCTGAAAAATCTTATTCAACAAAACGCCGATTTTCATGAGAGTTTGTTCGAGAAGAGATTCCAATTCATCATTCTGTATGACTTGAGAACGCGACGACATTTTCTCGGTCAATACTGGTTTAAATCGTTTCCCATCCCGAAAGACATACGTGTAGGCACCGGTTACGGATTCCATGTTCAATAGTTGGCGCGCCGCGATTAAATAGAGCGATAGTTGAAAATAAACGCCTTTTCCAACGCCATCTTTCATCGAATGAGCCGAAGAAGCAGTTCGTTTATACTCAACAACTTCCAACGAATTCCGTTCCGGATTAACGTCGATCCGATCGATCTGTCCGGAAAATATGACATCTTTCCGACGACCATTTGACTCAACGGAAAAGGCGTTATTTTTCAAGTTAAATGCCTTTTCCAGTTTCACCGGACAATAGTTCGTCTCCGAAAATCGCCGTTCCGAACGCACAAACGCCTGCAAGCCGCTTTCTAATGTCTCCATCTGGTTCTGCCAGACAATATCCGTCAAAAACCGGAATTTCGGTCGGTAAGTATGATCAATCCGTAAAATGATTCCTTCAATCAATTTTTCTGAATCCGATTCGAGAAACTCAACGTAGCCTTTAGTCCCACTCAAATAAGTCCGCAGAAGCGATTCCAGCGCAGAGTGAATGAGATGTCCGTCAACTAACGGCGTTACATCCATCGACGGTTCTTCGGGTGAGTAGATTTTCCAGACATTCTTGCATAAAAAATAGAATGGACAGCGGGCAAATTCCTGAATTCGGGAGACGGAAAATTGATCATTAATCAAATCCCAGAACTGTGTAAAATCTGCAATACGACCGCTCCACTCATTTTGTATATTTTTCTGCCGATTTTTCTCGATTGTGATCATCTCCCCAATTCGTCGGATGTCGTCTAAATTCCCGATTATTTCGGTTAGCATCATACGATCGTTCTCAGAAATATTCGGTGAAAATATCGCCGCTTTGACATCGTCAATCGAACCAAATGCATCCGATTTTGGCAGAATTTCATCGACAGGAACCGTCTCAAAACCTTTACGTTCTTCAGGAAGCGCCGACAACAAATCCGTTAAAAATGACGACATTGGAAGTTGTTTTCCACCGAATCCTGACAACGGAAATGTAAGGAGTAATTTCTCTGCCGCCATCGAAATCGCGAGGAAAAACAGCCATTTTTCCTCATCAATATTAAATGACGTTTCTGAGAAAATAACTTCCCCAGCAATGGAATTCAATTTTCGGCGAATCTCATTGGTCAATATTGGATTATCGCGGCGCACTTGCGGAAATTCACCATCAGTCATTCCCAGAATAACCAATCCGGAGAAACTCTTTCCGCGCGCATCCATCACACTCGAATAAAAAAGCCCGGACTGATTTTCATTATCGGAAGCGATCACCGGTTCCGCCTCGAAAAACCTGCGCATCGCTTGAGAATAATCAGCAAGTTTCAATTGATTGTGCTCGCCAGCGATTTTACTCATTAAGCTAATTAACGCGGAAATCTGTTTGACACAATCGTTTATTGACCTATTTTCCAATTCAGGAAAAAATTTCTGAAGTATTTTCCCAAACGACTCGCCAAACTCCAACCACGTCGCAGAAGAAGGAACTGAAATATCATCCAAGAACCTTTCGAGAACGGGCTGGCGGGATTCCATTTTTTTCGTAAGATCATCTTGAGAGACGCGATCAAATTCATCGGATTCAGATTTGATTGTCGCCCGCCACCGGACAAAATCCAGTCGGTTTTTATATTGCGTTATCCATTCATTTTTGTCGACCGGAATGCCCAGTTCGGCCGTCAGTCGTTCCAGATCGTTGATCGCCTCTTTCCCATAACGATTCTGTACAGACGCGTGCCGAAAAATATCCATCACCTCAGACCTGATAAAGCGCTTTTCGTTTACGGAAGCGATTCTCAGCAAAAATTCCGCCGGCTCAGTCTGTGCGATCCTCCGATTGGGATTTTTCACCGGAATTCCAAACCGCGGTAAAATGAGCGTAATCAACCCGGAATAATCGTATGAACCACGAAATATGATACCAATATTTTCGCTTTTCATGCCGTCACAAATCCAGCGTTTGATTGTTCGTGCGGCGGTTTCGACTTCCCTCCAGCGCGTCGGGCATTGAATAACCTTCAAGTCACTATTTTTCCAGTCGTTTGTCCAACTTGCCGGTTTTTCGAGAATTGTCACACCACCGTGGCTGAGAAACGATCCTGTTCGGATAGATTCCAAAATCGGAGATTCAAGTGGCTCTTTCTTCATTTCGATCTTTATGCTGTCCGGAAAGAGCTCGCTCTGATTCTGAACGTAACCATACACTGTGCGCTCTTTATCAAGTGGAAACGTGACGAACGTTTGAGTAAATCGATCCGCCAACCGATTCAGTATCTTTTTCTGAATTGGCGTGAACTCATAAAATCCGTCGATCAGCAACAGATCACCATTCAAAACGTCTGATCTATTGTTCAACGTTTCCCATGCGCATAAAATCTGCTCATCGGAGTTGAATCTCCGGCTGTTCCGCGATTTTTGACGAACTTTTTCAAATAAATCCATCCAAGCGTTCAACGACGGCTCGCTCAGAGATCGAACCAATACGTTATGTTCATCGCTTTTCAGCCCAGCATTTCTGATCTCGGCAAACGTTTTCTGTAAAAACAAAATCGTCCCCGCGCGACAGTCGGAATCATTTAATTCTGTTCGGATATTTAGCCAGTCTTCAGCATTTCCAACCTGCCGATACACAAAGCCCGCTTCGTCCAAAATCCTGTCGGCAAGCGAAGCGAACGTCCCAACAAACAGTTGCCCCGGCAACGTTTGCTGAACTTCCGCTAAAATCTGATCTTTGAAAAATCGAATATGGTGCACTGACGGCAGAATACAGGAAACCATTTTTCTAAAATTGAGCGCATCAATTGCAAGCCGGATAACACGAGCGGTTTTTCCCGAGTGAAGCGGTCCGATAATGGTGGTTATTCTCGACATGACAAATAAATATAGAAGATAATTCATGAACTATCAAGATGATTTCCGAACAGATTTCCACTTCCTTCCAATTATCTACCGCATAAAAATGATTGGGACGTGAAACGAATATCGGTAATTTATATCAGGAAGTTGATGCTGGATTCTCATCTTTACGCTTTGGAAAAAATGAACATTGAAGTTAAAATCGTGAAAAATCGGGCTGATCTGGCAACTTTTGTCAAGTTACCGTCGAGGATTCATCACGGACACGATAAATGGATGCCACCGATTCTGCGCGATGAATTTCGATCTTTTAATATCGCAACCAATCCTGCCTTTTTCGAAAACGATACCATTTTAGCGATCGCATGGCAAAACAATCGGCCGGTTGGGCGAATCGCAGGTATCATTCACAGACGCTATAACGAATCAATGGGAGAAAAAACCGCACGTTTTAGCTATCTGGAATGTGAGGAAAACATCGTAATCGCAAAAACTCTGTTGGACTTTGTTGAAAATTGGGTAAAAGATCGCGGCATGACAAAAATCATCGGACCGAAAGGGTTTTCTAATCAAGATCCGCAAGGATTCCTTGTTGAAGGATTTGGGAACGAACCTTCGACCGAAGCTTTTTACAATTTTGAATACATTGTTCATTTTCTGAACGACCTGGAATATGTGAAAGAGGTCGATTACGTGGTCTATAAAATCCAGATTCCGGAAAAACCGCCGGAACTTTACCGGAAAATTTCCAATCGGTTCTCAAGGCGAACGGATTTCCATGTCATAGAGTTTACGCGAAAAAAGGAGCTACAGCCATTTATCATCCCGGTTTTTCACTTGATGAATGAGACTTACCGGCATCTGCCAGGCTACGTTGTCCTCAGTGAACAGGAAATGCTTGCGCTCGCCAAACGTTTCCTACCGATTATTGATCCACGATTCGTCAAATTAGTAACGTTTCACAAGCAAGCAATCGCCTTCATCATCGGCATTCCGAATATGAATGCGGGACTCCGGAAAGCCAACGGTCATCTTTTCCCGTTTGGACTTTTCTACATTCTGCATTCACGCAAGACCAGCCGCCAGATGGATTTGATGCTTGGAGCCGAGAAGCCGGAATTCAGAGGCAAAGGCATCGATGCGCTTATGGGATCCTCCATGGTGAGCTCGGCTCATGCCGCCGGTTTCGATTTTCTCGACACGAACCATGAACTTGAGGACAATATTCAGGTTCGCAGTGAAATGGAGCGCGTCGGAGGTGTGATTTATAAACGCTACCGGATTTTTCAAAAATCTTTATAAAAATACAGTCCCACCCGGCTGTAATGACTAAAAATTGTGAAATAGGAAGTATTTCGACGGGTGTCTAACGAAATATCTATTGGAAACGAAAATATTTTATTTTAATATAAGCCGTTCTTTGAAATGGCTGGCGAAATATAACGGACATATACTATAAACACTCAACAACATCCTTAAGCGAAAACGCTTGGAGGATTTTCTCATGTGTTAAGTAATGTTGTATTGCAAGGGGTGTGAGTTGCTATTTTGCTTTTACCTCCCAAAAAGAAACATTATGACGCAATGAGAACCGAAAAAGGAGATAAGAATGCAAGGTAGCAAACTTTATGTAGGAAATTTGAAGTATTCCATAACCAACGAATCGTTGGAATCAATTTTCGCCAAATATGGTGAAGTCAAAAGTGTGAATATTATTGAAGGCAAAGGCTTCGGATTTGTCGAAATGGGCACACCCGAAGAAGCCGAAAAGGCCAAAGAAGGATTAAACGGACAGGAATTTGACGGTCGCACATTGCGCATCGACGAAGCTCGTCCGCCCAAACCGAGAACCAAAAGAGAATTCTCTAATAACTAAACAAACGAAAACCCGATAAAATATTTGCCAGCCATTTCCAGGAATTTTTGTCCATATCCCAGAAATTAAAACAGAAAACTAATCCAGACTCAAGAGGTTTTTCGCGTCAGATCCTCAGCAGTTTTTCGTACCGCGATTACTTTTGATTTGGAAATTTTATAAACAAATGGTTTATCCGCCGATTTAACGAAATAGCTTTCACCAATTTTCCATCCGATTAGTACAGTTCCAATCTCATTTCCGTTTTCAAAAAGCGATAAAATCACCTGCGGTTGGTTGAGCCCATACGAATTGAGCGATCCGGGCGAATAAGTAACCAGTTCATCGGCCGTCAATTCGGCGATCCCGTTTAGCCATCGTTCCATTTGTTTTTCATCTGCATCGACATTATCCAAAGAAACGAGTTTCCAGTTAACCGAATCCGATTTCTCACAAACATAAGATTTATCGTCGAACTTCCAGATGACTTTGTCAATTTTTCTTTGATCCCGAACATTCGGGACAATATTTTTATCTTGCAAATCGAACGTACTCTTAAGCAAGTTGTCCGTCAGCCAATTCTCAACAGTAAAAACCGGATCACGGGAAGATTCCTTCGCAAAAGACGCACCAGACTCGTCTGCCAGATTCTTCGCACCGATAGAAAAAGTCGATTGAGCCAGCGATTCGCCGCTGAACAAATGAATTGTCAGCAATGGCATCGACAAGCCATATTTTGCCAGATTGATTGGTTTTTCGTCTTCAAATGACTTTGCTTTGGTATTTTGAAGTCTGTTTAACAACGACTGAACTTCATTGTTGTCCGCCCGCATGGTAACCGGCGAAATAATATTCCATCCATCACTGGTTTTTTCCAGTTTTGTTTTGCCTTTGGTTTTTGAGATAACTTCGATTCGGTTTACTTCGTTAGCGACGACATGCATGATTTTTTTATCGCGGAAATCAAACGGTTTTTTCTGAACGAATGTCATCAGGGATTTGTTGGTTGTGAAAATATTTGGCTTATCAGGATATTTGACGTAAACCGAAGTACCGGTCGGATTCTCGTCACCAATTAGTAAACGTTGAGGAGCGGCATCTTTCCCCGTCAAAGTCACTTCAGCGCATGGCAAGTCCAAACCAAATGGTTCAAGCGCTGTCAAAGTATCCAGAATTCTCCGGTCTATCGTGGATTCTAGAAGTGAAGTGAGATTCGATGATAAAGCTAATGAATCACAACCGGCGCTGATCGGTTTGACAATCGACCAAACATTATTCATCTTCTCGCAGATGACAGAATCCGATTCTGATCGAATTTCAATCCGGACAACATCGTCTTCGGGAACCGAAAAAAGGAGATTTTCCGTTCGTTTTTTCGATTCTCGCTCCTCGCCGCCTTTGATTTCAAAGAAATAGATCGTTATAAAAAGTAGAACTAAAATGCCCGTCAAACCGGCCAGGTTTTTCCACTTCAAAATTATTTCCTCCTGATAAAAACCATAATTCCAATGCCAAATGCGATCGCCGGCAAAATGATGACGGTCAGCCAAAAAACGGTTTTTATCTGAGCCGGACTCATCTCAACCAATCGAATATCCGGCGCTTTTGGGCGAATCGAAATCAGGTCTTCATCGGATAACAACCAGCTGACAATATTCATGAAAAGATCGCCATTACCTTGACTTGGGAAATAGGCGTTCGAAGCAAAATCCGAGTCGCCGACTGTTACGATTCGCGCTTTGCTTTGGCCGTTCATTCCCGACGCTTTGAGATCAATCGTCGTCGCGCAAATCACCGGGATAGAACCTTTTGCACTGGCGGATTTAATATCAACACGTCCAGTTTTAAGAACCTGATCGACATTGGAAACTGCGTAGCTGTTTGCGCCCGTCAGCGCAATCTCATCGACCAAAATCCCGGTTGATCCTTCCGTGCTCATCGCTTTAACCGACCGCGCCATTGGGAAAAAGGTCATAATTCCTTTCATATCCTTAACAATCGGATGACTGGTATAATCAGATATCAGCGGAATTTCCGGGCCTGCTCCGAAGAGACGTCCAATTCCGCTGATATCGATCAGAAGATTATCGCCAACTTCGACAAACCAATTTTTCATATAATCGATTAAGCCGGCGGAAGGTCTTGGATCCAGCATGAAAAGCGCACCGCCGCCGTTATTGATGTGTTTGGTCAATAAAGCGAGTTCCGAATCGAAAAAGTCCTTTTTAGGACCGGCAATGATGAGAACGGAAACGTCCGCCGGAATTGAGTCGGCACCCGCTAACTGAATCTCGGAAACATCGTAATTCTGTTCGAGAATCGCTTCTTTCGCTTTGGCAAAACCGTCACGCTCCGACGAATTAATGTCCGACTCGCCGTGTCCGGTGACAAATGCGATTTTCTTGTTGCCTTCGCGAGTCACTTTGATAATGGCATTGGTAATTGATTCTTCGGAGGCGGTGGGAACTTGTTCCTCTTTTCCTTCACAGAGAACGACAAGATAGCCGTAATTTTTCACTTTATACTTTTTTGCGATCGTCGGTTTTTCGTCCGGATCGACAATTTCCCATGTCAGCCGTTTGGTGTAATGAGAATATTCCTTCAACCGGTCTTCGACGGAACTTTTATTCAGATCTTTGGCGAAGGCGAAAATCTCAACCTCTTTATTCAAGCCTTTCAGCACTTTAATGGTTTGATCGGAAAGGCTAAACGTTCCCGTCGTCGTCGAATCGATGCGCCAAGTATGACGAGCAAGGAAAAAATTCACAAGGATCAAAATCGCTATCGTGACAATAATGACGAATGCCATATTCCCGCTGTAAAGTAAACGGCGGTCTTTTAAAAATTTCCACATGTCCAGCCGGATGAATGCATAAACACTTCCTGCCAATCCAATGCCAATCAGCGTCAGCAATTTCCAGTTCCAAACATTGACAATGGAGTAGAGAATTAGTCCGAAGAGCAATAATGTAATTCCGGCGATTAAAATCCATTTATTGAGTTTAAAATTGTCGATTTTCATCATTAACCTCTCCACTTAGAAGATTCAACGGATTGGTAAGTAAGGAATAACATCAGAAAGGTCAGCGAAAGATAGAAGACGAGATGGCTTGTGTCGAATACGCCTTTGGAAAAATCTTCAAAATGCTGAATGATGGAAATGTACCCGAAAAACGAACCGAAAATCTTTCCGGCGAAGTCGGCGGCAAAACCAATGACCCAGAGAAACATCGCTCCCGCAAATGTTCCGACAGCCGCAACGATCTGGTTTTCCGTCAATGATGAGATGAAATTTCCCATCGCAACCAACGCGGCGCCCATCAAGAGCAAACCCAGATAGCCGATGAGAACCGGCATCAACTGCGGCTTTCCCCAGATAAAGAGAAAAATCATGAATAGAAAAGTAACCACCGTCATCACGACGAACAGAAAATAAGTCGCAAAAAATTTGCCCAGAATAATCTGCCAGTTCGTCAGCGGCGACGTGAGAAGCAGTTCCATCGTTCCGCTCTTTTTATCCTCAGAAAACGACCGCATCGTGATCATCGGAATCATGAACAGAACAATGACGCACGTGTTTAGCAGAAATGGGCGGATCATCATCAGGTTAACGTTCAGCGGAACGTTTTGGCGTTGCATCATCGCCGCGTAACTGTACTGAAGAAAACTTGATAGCATCAGATAAAAAAATATGCCGATGACAGCGAGAAAGAGCCCAATAACTACATAAGCGATCGGTGAAGAAAAATAAGACCGGACATCCCGTTTAAAAATCGTAAACATGTTTCCCATTTTAGTTCACCTCTTCTTCTTTAGTCGTCAATCGCAGGAAGATTTCCTCCAAACTCAGCCCGGACGTTTTCATTTCTAAAAGTCCCCAGCCGTTCTTCACGATGCGAGCCGCTAATTCCTTCCGAATATCGAAACCGACAGTCGATTCGACGACATATTGAGCCATATCCGGAATTGCGAGCGGCTGAACGGCAACCGATAGGACATTCGGCGT
>PEYN01000132.1 GCA_002774355.1 Candidatus Marinimicrobia bacterium CG08_land_8_20_14_0_20_45_22
TCGACATGAGCATGGTTCCTTACGATTATAGCTTTTATGATAATCTGCTTGAATTGGTCAAAGAAGGCGAAGTCCCAGAGAGCCGTATTGACGAGGCTGTCAGCCGTATTCTTCGATTGAAATTGGACTTAGGACTCTTTGAAAACCCGTATCCTGATCCGTCGCTCGCGTCCAAATTCGCCACGCCGCAATCTACTATTTTAAATCAGCAAGCGGCTTGTGAGACGATAACTCTCTTAAAAAACGACGAAAAAACCTTACCGCTCTCAAAGAATGTGAAAGTTTTAGTAACCGGGCCAACGGCCGATAAACTCTCGGTTTTGAACGGCGGCTGGACGATTACGTGGCAGGGAAATGCCGAGTCGTTGTATCCGAAAGACAAGCCGACGATTCTGCGATCAATTCAGCAAAAGATTGGCGCGGACAATGTCAGTTATGCCGCAGGGGTTGATTTTGATAAAGAAATTGACATTCAAGCTGCTGTAAAGTTGGCGAAGAAGGCAGACGCCGCCGTCATCTGCATCGGCGAACCTGCTTATTGCGAAACGCCGGGAAATATTAATGATTTGACAATGAGTGAACCGCAATTGAAACTCGTCGAGGCGGTGAAAAAGACGGGCGTTCCGGTAATTTTGATTTTGGCGGAAGGTCGGCCGCGAATTATCAATCGTGTCGTTGATAAAGCCGATGCAATCCTGATGGCGTATCTTCCCGGAATGGAAGGCGGTTCGGCTGTCGTCGATATTCTATTTGGAGATGTCAATCCTAGCGGAAAATTGCCGATTTCATACCCGAGATTTCCGAATTGCCTGATGACTTATGATTATAAGTACAGTGAGATTTCTGACGTGAATCGCTACGATGTACAATTTCCGTTCGGATTTGGTTTGAGTTATACGAATTTCCATTATTCCGACTTGCGTTTGGATAAGACAGCCGTTGGAAAAGGTGAAAAAGTGACGGTTAGCGTGAAAGTGCAAAATACCGGCAAAGTAGCCGGGAAAGAAACGGTTCAGTTATATTTAAGCGATCTGGTGGCATCCGTAACTCCCTCGGTTAGAAAAGTCGAGGGATTTTCGAAAATAGATCTGCGACCGGGTGAAAGTAAGGTAGTGAAATTCGTCATCGGTCCGGATGAAATGTCCTTCATCGGCAGAGACGCCAAACGAATCGTCGAACCGGGTGATTTCGAAGTAACGGTTGCGGATTTGAAAGCGAAATTTCGTCTGACCTCGAATTGACCTGAAAGGTGCGGAATAGGAGTAAAACGAAAGGATGATTCAACTAAAATCCGCATCGAAAATCAGGATTGGAATCGTTCTGACCGCCGCTCTATCGGGCACTCCGAATGCACAAGGAATTCTGATCAATGAAATCATGTCATCGAATGCTTCGGCGGTTGCCGATGAAGACGGTGATTTTTCCGACTGGATTGAATTGATCAATCCAACCGGCGCGCCAATCGATCTAACCCATTACCGCATCACTGACAAAGAATTGATCCCGAATAAGTGGGTTTTTCCACATCTCGAATTGAGAGCAGGTGGACACTTGCTAATCTTTGCATCGGATAAAAACCGCAAACCGGAAGTCACTCACTGGGAAACGATTATCAATCGTGGAGATGTATGGAAATATTTTATTGGAACGGCGGAACCGCCTGTGAATTGGCGCGACAAGTCGTTCGATGATTCCGGATGGTTTTCTGGAGCAACGGGAATCGGTTTCGGCGATGATGACGATGCGACGTTGGTTCCAACGGGAACTCAATCGGTTTATTTGCGAAAAAAATTTTACATTTCAGAAGTTGCAAATATTCGAGCCGCATTGCTTCATGTTGACTTTGATGACGGTTTCATTGCGTGGTTAAACGGCGTTGAAATCGCACGCTCCAATGTTGCAATCGTGTCGCCGTTGCATAATCAATCGGCAGATTCCGCCAAAGAGGCGAAGATCTTTTTAGGCGGGTTTCCCGATTGCTTTACTATTGAGAAATTCG
>PEYN01000133.1 GCA_002774355.1 Candidatus Marinimicrobia bacterium CG08_land_8_20_14_0_20_45_22
TCATGTCTATACCTCCTAATTATTTTCTGAGGTATAGTTTATCTAATTCAAAAATATTAATCCACTTTTACCCACTCATTCCGCGAAAGAACCGTAATTATAACCTGTTCATTCAGATGCCAGAAATAGACAATCCGGTCGATTCCTTTTCTGTTGGAATTTTTACAAACGGTATCTGCACGAGAATGGAAGTGATTCATAAGCCGTTTCAGATAAATCGGTGGATTTACATTGGATCCGGGACATTTTCACCATCGCAAAATAATTACATTGAAATGGAAGCAATCGGAACAGTCGCCACAGGTCAGCAATTTGTTTCAGATGTCTTGAAAATTAGCGGCTTGATTCGCGAACGTGACATTGTACTGAACACGCCGACGATCAATTTTGGAGAGATTAGTCAGTCGACGCCATACATTTATCATTTAGAAATTCAAAATGCGGGATCAAGCATTCTCACCGTCGAACCCGCCTTTAATTTTAAACAGAACTTAATCCAAAATAAAACGGTTATTGAATATCCTATACAGGTTCCTCCAATGAGCTATGTGACGATTCCACTGAGTTTGGATTTTACGATTTTAGGAACAGTTATTGATACACTTGTCATTCATTCGGACGATCCATACGAATCCATTTGTGAAATTCCCGTAATGGCTGAAGTCGAACGCTTCTTCATGAGCATCGACAACGAAGATATGGCGAATTATTCTGAGTACCAAACTTGGCATTATAGTAATGCACATGCGTACGGTCCGACGAGTCGATATTCTTGGTTGATCGAAAATAACCGCGCTTCGGCGACTTTCAAGATAGTATTGCCGGAAGCCGGACTGTACAACATTCTGGAAATCGTTCCGACGACAGTTAACGCCGCATCCAACGCAGGATATATCATGAAGATCGACGGTGTTGCTGTAGATACGGTTTTTCTGGATCAAAATATCGGAAGCGGCGATTGGGTAAAAGTCGGGACATATCAGTTACCCGCTGGAAAACCGGTTGAGGTTGTCGTGATCGATCTCGGCGGAAGCATCGGCTCCGTTCTTCGGGCGGACGCGGTTAAATGGCAGATGACGACTGAAACAGGAATTGCAAATGCTTCGAGCCCGTCGATTCCAGAACGGCTCGAATTGGAACAAAACTATCCGAATCCATTCAATGCGAGTACGAAATTCAATTACTCAATAGCGAAACCTGGAGACGTCGAGATAAAAGTGTTTAATCTTATTGGGCGCGAGGTCGAAACTATCGTTCATAAATATCACCCTGCCGGATTTTATTCAGTTAGTTGGAATTCCGGAAATGTCGCCTCGGGCGTTTATGTTTGCATTCTCAAGGACAATTCTGACGTTCGATTGAGAAAAATGTTAGTAGTTAAGTAAAACGTCAGTAATTCTGAAGATCCGCTTATCTGTTTCGACCGATTCTTGTGATAGAAATTGGATGTTTTGCTAATTATCTTGACATGCTGGATCAAATTCCTTAAAATTTCCCGCTTTTTCAGATATTGTAATAGTCAAGGAAGATATCTTTGTTAAAACACCTCGCTTTCTATTCAGATACAAAACCGGATTTCCCGTTCATCGTTTTCGGTAAAAATCAGTTGAGTTACTATCAGGCGTATGGAAAAATAAACGCGCTGGCGGAGTATTTATCGAACAATGGAGCGGTAGAAGGTCAAAACATTGGCATTTTAATGCCGAGCGTACCGGAATTCATCCTGGCCTATTTTGGCGTTTTAGCGGCTTGCGGAACGCCGGTTTTACTCAATCCTGCTTTGCCGCACAGCGATTTGGCATCTATTGCATCAAAACTTCATCTCGACATTATCATTTATTTCGACGAATATCAAACGATTGTGACAGAAATGGAGTATCGGCGCAACCTTCCTTCAAAAAAGATTGTTTTCTCAAAGGTTCTGAGCGAAAGCCCACAATCGTTGACGACTATTTTCCGGTCGGGAATCTATCCGTCGGCGGGAACGCAGATCGGTTCAGACAGCGCTGAGGTGATATTTTTAACTTCGGGAATTAACCGATTCATACGACCTGTAATATTTCCTCATAAAAATTTGGAAAGGAATGCGCAGGATTTCCTATCGGTGATACGAGAAAAAGGAGTTTTTCGGATTCTGTCCACGTTTCCACTTTCATCGCCATTTTCGCATTTTATGATGATCAATCCGGTGGTTTTATCTGGAAACACGATGGTTTTGACAAGTGGATTCAACCCAGAAACTGTACTGACAACGCTTTCGGATGAAAACGTCGATTGTCTGGTGACTTACCCCGAATACGTGAAAAAATTGTCGTTTGTTTCAAACTCTATGGAAAAACCGATGACGCTCTCAAAGTGTTTTTCGGTTGGCGATTACCTTTCGGCTTCTCTTTTACAAAAATTTGAAGAAAAATATCAAACGCCGATTCTGGAAATTTATGGATCAACAGAGGCGGGCATTGTATCAGCAAATGCAAACCGGTATGAAAGAAAAATCGGTTCAGTCGGGAAACCGTTGAAGATGGAAGCAATCCGGATCGTCAACGATTACAATGCCGACGTTCCGGAGGAAACGGAAGGCGAACTTTGGATCGACCGTTCATTCATCTTTCGTGGGTATTCAGAAGATCGTCTGCGTAACGTTCCTTTATCGGAAAAATGGTTTCCGACAGGCGATATTGTTCGCATGGATTCTGACGGTTATTTGCATTTCGTTGCCCGGAAAGAGGATAGAATTCTCAGATATGGGTACTGGGTGAATCCGAGAGAAATCGAACTCGTCGCCGGACAACATCCAAAAGTGTTAGAGGCATTTATCGTTCCAGTCGAAAAAACAGAAAAGCATCACACGATGAAATTGCTTGTTGTTCTGCGACCTAATGAAATCGCGACAACGGAGGAGATATTAAATTTTTGTCAAGCGCAATTGCCAAAATATCTTCAGCCGGAATTTGTCGAGTTTATCGAACCGGTCGAAAAGGATTCAACTGGAAAAGTTCATAGAAATATGATCGAGAGAAATTAAATTTGCTCATCAATTAATGGAGGATGATTTTGAAAGAGTATCAAGCTGAAGAGATTCGAAATGTCGCTGTGCTGGGGCACGCTTCATCAGGCAAAACAAGCCTGTGTGAAGCGATGCTCTATACCGCTGGTGCGACGACTCGCTTAGGACGTATCGAGGATGGAACGACGTTGTCCGATTATCATGACGACGAAATTCTAAGAAAGTTCTCTATTTCCTCATCTTTATTGAATTTTGAATGGAATAAAATAAAAACAAATCTCTTGGATGCGCCGGGATACCTGGATTTTATCAGTGAATCTAAAGCATTAACGCGCGTGGCGGACCTTGCATTGATTGTCGTGCACGGTCAGTCCGGCGTCGAAGTCGGCACCGAACTAATTTTCAATTATGCCAAGAATGACAATCTTCCGACATGGTTTGTCGTGAACATGATGGACAAAGAACACGCCGATTTTGAGAAGACGCTAAGCGAACTCAGAAAATCGTTCGGGAAAAAAGTCGTTCCCATCCAAATCCCGGCCAATTTGGCTCCGGATTTCGATTCTATAGTTGACATTCTCTCAAATAAAATCAATCGATATTCAAAAGATGGGAAAGGAACTTTTACTGAAGTTGATATTACCGGAGAATTATCTTCTAAAATTGAAGTAAAACGGAACGAATTGATGGAATCCGTTGCAGAATCCGATGATGCTCTGTTGGAAAAATTTTTTGAAAATGGAACGCTAACTGAAGAAGAATTGCGAGTAGGATTGAAAAAAGCCATTATGACCTGCAATCTGTTTCCGGTTTTAGTCACTTCGGCTTATCAAAATATTGGGGTTCGGAAGATGATGGATTTGATCAGCAGTTATGCTCCGGCTCCAAATGAACGTGAATCAATATGCGGTACGTTTAAAGATACGGAAGTCAAACGGCCAATGAACGATAAAGAATTGACGGCTCTGTTCGTTTTCAAGACGATCAACGAACTTCATGTTGGCGAATTGTCGCTTTTCAAAGTCATCTCGGGGAATGTGAAATCGGGCGTCGATTTACTCAATACTACTAACAGCAAATATGAAAGAATCGGTCAAATATTTTGCCTAAATGGAAAAGAAAAACAGGAGATAGGTCATCTTCATGCAGGTGATATCGGCACAGTCGTCAAATTGAAATATACACATACAACTGATACGCTTTGCGATTCCAAATCGCCGGTCACTTTTCCAAAAATTAAATTTC
>PEYN01000134.1 GCA_002774355.1 Candidatus Marinimicrobia bacterium CG08_land_8_20_14_0_20_45_22
TTCCCATGATCTACGTGACCTATCGTCCCTACGTTCACATGCGGTTTCGTCCGCTTAAATTGTTGCTTTGCCATCACTGCTCCTTAATTTTTAAAAAAGTCCGGCACGAAGCCTCTGGTTTTTTCGATAATGATTCTTTGAATCTTCCTATCACAGAAATCGTGATTCGAAAATTTCATGGTAAAATTTGCTCTACCCTGCGTGATCGAGCGAAGGTCTGTCGCATAACCGAACATTTCTCTGAGCGGCGTGGAAGCATCCACAACGTTGACATTTCCGCGCTTGCTCATACCCGTCACGTTGGCGCGCCGGGCGTTTAAATCATTAATCACGTCGCCAAGGTAGGTATCCGGAACAATAACTTCAAGCGACATAATCGGTTCTAAAATCGCCGGCTCCGCTTTTATCAGCGCATCTTCCAGCGCCATCGAACCTGCGACTTCAAACGCCAGTTCGGTGGATTCGTCTTCGCGGTATTCGCCTCCGGTGATCGTCACTTTGAGTTTCTGCAGGGGGTAACCGGCTAAGATTCCGCTTTTCAATCTATTGATAACGCCGCGCTTAATGGCAGGTATAAATTCTTTGGGTAAAATGTCGCCATTGAGTCGATTCTCGACGACAGCGTCCTGAATATTTCCGGCAGGCTCAACCAGCAATTCGACTTTGGCATATTGACCTTTTCCGGTCGTCTGGCGATCAAACGTTGCGGTTCCGATCGCAGATTTATTAACGGTTTCGCGATACGAAACCTGCGGCTTGCCAATATGCGCTTTGATATTGAATTCGCGAAGCAGACGGTCAATAAATATTTCCAGATGAAGTTCGCCCATTCCAGAGATAATTGTCTGACCACTCTCTTCGTCCTGCTCCACGCGAAACGTCGGGTCTTCAGCGACCAATTTTTCCAGCGAAGCCTGCAATTGTTCCGAATCGGCTTTGCTTTTCGGTTCGATCGAAACATGAACGACGGGTTCCGGAAATATCATGGATTCGAGAATGATCGGATTTTTGGCGTCACAAAGCGTGTGCCCTGTGATGCTGTCTTTCAAACCGACGACCGCGCCAATTTCTCCTGCTGTCAATACTTCCTTTTCTTCACGTTTGTTCGCATGCATCAATAAAAGTTTGGATATGCGCTCTTTTTTCTGAATCGTCGAGTTGTAAACCAAGGTGCCTTTTTCGATCATTCCCGAATAGACCCGGATAAAACTCAGCCGTCCAACATGCGGATCGGTCATAATTTTAAAAATAAGCGCTGAGAATGGATCGTCAATGCTGGCTTTGCGCTCAATCTGCGTGCCTTTCAGGTTCACGCCCCGAATAGGTGGAACATCAAAAGGCGAAGGCAAATATTCAACAACGGCGTTTAACAGCGGCTGAACGCCTTTATTTTTGAAGGCAGAACCGCAAAAAACAGGAACGATTTTATTTTGGAGCGTTCCAGTGCGAATTGCACGTCTGATTTCTTCGGGTTTAATCTCTTCGCCATTCAGATATTTGGCAAAGACAATATCGTCATAATTGGCGGCTTCCTCAATGAGAAGGCTTCTGTATTTTTCCGCTTCTACTTTTAAATCGTTGGGAATTTCACCGTCGTAGTAAATAGCTCCGAGCCCGTCGTGATCGTAAACGATGCTTTTTCTCTCAATGAGATCAATAACGCCGTTGAACAGTTCGCCGGTTCCCAACGGCAGATTGATCGCCACCGGTTTGGCCTTTAGCCGATCTTTCATCATTTCGAGAACATTGAAAAAATCCGCGCCAGCTCTGTCCATTTTGTTGACAAACGCGATGCGCGGAATATGATATTTATCAGCCTGTCTCCAAACGGTTTCGCTCTGTGGTTCAACGCCGCCAACCGCACAAAAGACGGCGATAGCGCCATCCAGAACTCTCAGTGAGCGTTCAACTTCTGCGGTAAAATCTACGTGTCCAGGCGTATCGATGATGTTGATGCGATGCTCATCCCAGTAACAAGTTGTCGCGGCAGAAGTAATCGTAATGCCGCGTTCTTTTTCCTGCGCCATCCAATCCATCGTCGCTGAACCGTCATGAACTTCACCCATCCGATGAACCTTGCCGGTGTAAAAGAGAATTCTCTCAGTCGTAGTGGTCTTTCCGGCGTCAATGTGCGCCATGATACCAATATTCCTAACGTTGCTGAGAGTTTCCTGCTTCACAAATTTCCTGATTTATTTGTAATGGGCAAACGCCTTATTGGCTTCTGCCATCCGATGCGTATCTTCTTTTTTCTTAATGGATCCGCCTTCATTTCCGGCCGCGGCAATAAATTCTGCAGAGAGTTTTTCCGCCATCGATTTTCCCGGTCTGGCTTTGGCAAACGTGATAATCCAGCGAGAGGCTAATGCAAACCGGCGTGATGGCTTGACTTCGACCGGAACTTGATATGTCGCGCCACCGATGCGACGGGACTTTACTTCCATGACCGGCGAAACATTGTTAACTGCTTTTCGGAATATGTCTATTCCATTGGTTTTTTTTGTCTCTTCCACGATCTCGATCGCTTCATAGAAAACGTTTTCAGCAATTGACTTTTTCCCTCTTCTCAGAAGATAACTGATGAATCGCGCCGCATCAATCGAATTATATTTCGGATCCGGCAATGTGTGACGAGTAATGACTTTTTTCCTACGAGACATAAATAAACCTCTATTATGACGGACGCTTGGTGCCGTATCTGGATCGGCTATTTTTTCTATCGTTGACGCCGCTTGCATCGAGAGTGCCACGGATAATGTGATAACGAACTCCCGGAAGGTCTTTTACGCGTCCACCTTGCACAAGCACGATGGAGTGCTCCTGAAGATTATGACCTTCGCCCGGAATGTAGGCTGTTACTTCTATACCGTTCGATAAACGGACACGAGCAACTTTTCGCAAGGCTGAATTCGGCTTTTTAGGCGTTGTAGTGTAAACACGCGTGCAGACACCTCGTTTCTGAGGGCAGCTGCGAAGCGCGGGCGCCTTCTCTTTCTTGCTAACGATGTTTCTTCCTTTTCGAATTAACTGATTTATTGTCGGCATACTCTCTCCACTATAAAAGCCTGCAAAAATACAAAATATTAACTTTTTAAACAACACCTTTCATAAAACGGAACACTATTTTCGCAACGCCGCGAGTTCATTTTCTTTGTTTCTTTCCTTTTCATGGATATTATCCCACTCCTGCATCTCTTCATCCGGTTCCATCACAACAAGATTGTTATATTTACGTAAACCGGTTCCCGCTGGGATCAAGCGTCCCATAATTACATTTTCTTTCAGACCACGAAGATAATCGACTTTTCCAGCTACTGCCGCATCGGTCAATATGCGTGTGGTTTCCTGAAATGATGCCGCTGAGATGAACGATTCCGTATTCAGAGAAGCGCGGGTAATGCCCAGTAACATTTCGGTAAATTGAGCCGAATGTGCCGGTCTGGCTTTGGCAGGACTCTTCTCTTCTTCCTTCAATAACCGATTGAATTTGGCGAATTCCTTCTTGGAAACGACATCGCCTTCATCCCAGTCGGAATCGCCGACGTTGGTAATCACAACGAAATTCTTCATTCGCTCGTTTTCTTCAATCAGCTCATTCCGGTTAACACGGTCTTTTTCCAGCAATTCTGTATCGCCGGAGTCTTCGATTCGGACTTTTTGCATCATCTGCCGAACGATGACTTCGATGTGTTTATCATTGATACGGACGCCCTGTAGTCGATAGACTTCCTGTATCTCATTCACGAGATATTCCTGAACTTTGCGCGGATCTTGGACGCTCAAAATGTCCTGAGGCGCTACCGGTCCCTCGCAGAGTCTATCGCCGGCTTTTACGTCATCACCTTGATTGACGAGAACGAAACGACCGTATGGAATTTTATATTTTTTGGCAGAAGATCCGTCATAGCCGGTAACGATCATCTCACGAACACCCTTTTCAGTTTTTCCAAAAGAAATACGTCCGTCGATTTCCGTAATCACTGCCGGATCTTTCGGTCTTCTCGCCTCAAAAAGTTCCGCAACGCGTGGCAGACCGCCTGTAATATCGCTGGTCTTTGCAGTCTCTTTCGGAATCTTCGCAAGTACATCGCCCTGTAAAACGACATCACCGTCTTTAACAACCAGAATTGCACGAATCGGTAAAACGAATCCCGGATAAGCAACTTCTTTCCCGTCTTCTTTGCAAATAATGTCGATCCGCGGTTCCTTGTTGCGGTCTTTCGAGTCGATGACTGTTACGGATTTGTGACCCGAATCATCGGCTTCGATGCTGAAGGTTTGATTTTCTTCCAAATCATGGAACCGCACCGTACCGGCTTCTAGCGCCAAAATCTGATCCATGTAAACGTCCCACTTGAACAACGTATCGCCGATTGTGACGGAATCACCTTCTTTGACAAACATCAAGGCGCCGTACGGAACGTTGTAGGTGGAGGTAACACGATTGTTATCGTCAACTATGTTCATCAAGGAATTACGGGACAGGACAACCCAATGATTGCCAGATTTATGCGGCACTGCGCGATATTTCCCTTCTTCAAACTTAATCCGTCCCTTGCTCTTGGCTTCGGTTTCGGACTCCTCGACAATTCTTGCCGCAGTTCCACCGTAGTGGAATGTTCTTAAGGTCAGCTGAGTGCCCGGCTCACCAATAGATTGGGCGGCCATGATTCCGACCGATTCACCGACTGTGACCGGTCGCCCATTGGCAAGATTTCTTCCGTAGCACATCGCGCACAAACCACGATGCGACTCGCAAGTCAAAACGGAGCGGATGCGGACTTTCTCGATCCCTAATTCCTGAATTCGCTTCGCCATCTTATCGGTAATTTCCTGCCCGGCCTCCACGAGAATCTCATTTTCGTTTTCCGGATTGTAAATATCTTCCTGTGCAATACGCCCGACAATACGATCGGACAAGTTCTCAATCACATTTTCCTCTTTTTTCAAAGCTGTGACTTCAATGCCGTTGATCGTATGACAATCCAATTCAGTGATGACCATATCATGAGCAACATCGACTAATCTACGCGTTAAATATCCGGCATCGGCGGTTTTCAGAGCTGTATCCGCCAGACCTTTGCGTGCTCCATGCGTGGAAATAAAGTATTCAAGTACGGTCAAACCTTCCTTAAAGTTCGAGGTAATCGGCGTTTCGATAATTTCGCCAACCTGACCGGTCATCGACTTCTGTGGTTTAGCCATCAAACCGCGCATGGCGGCTAACTGCTTGATCTGCTCAGTACTTCCTCTTGCGCCCGAATCTGCCATGATATAGACTGGATTAAATCCCTGACGATCTTGCGACAGGTGTTCGATCATTTCCTTGGTCAGTTCGTTTGTTGTATGCGTCCATTCGTCGATTACTTTATTGTACCGCTCGCCTTCCGTCAATATCCCATTCTGAAATTTCCTCTGGATTTCCTCTACGCGGTCAAATGATTGGCTGAGAATTTCGTCTTTTCTTTCCGGGATTTGGATGTCCGAAATCGAAATGGATATGCCGGCTTTCGTCGCAAATTGGAAACCAACGTCTTTCAGAGCATCGAGGAATTTTACCGTTTCGTAGTTGCCAACTTCTTGGAACACTGTTGAAACGATCCGTTCGACGCTTTTTTTACTGATCAGTTCATTAATGTATAGCATCTTTTCCGGCAGAAGTGAATTGAACAATGCGCGACCAATCGTCGTATCATGCGTCGCACCCTTCATACGAATATTGACTTTGGCATGAATATCTACTTCGCCAATCTCGTAAGCCAGCATTGCTTCACGGAACGAACTGAACGATTTTCCTTCGCCCATGACGCCCGTTTTCTGGCGAGTAATGTAATAAACGCCAAGAACCATGTCCTGTGAAGGAATGGAGATCGGATATCCATGCGCAGGATGTAAAATATTGTGGCTGGAAAGTGCGAGAATCCGGCATTCCATTTGCGCTTCGAACGAAAGCGGGATGTGAACGGCCATCTGGTCACCGTCGAAGTCTGCGTTAAAAGCGGCGCAAACCAACGGGTGAATTTGAATCGCCTTTCCGTTGATTAAAACAGGTTGAAATGCCTGAATGCCAAGCCGGTGCAGGGTCGGTGCACGATTGAGAAGAATCGGATGATCTTTCACCACATATTCCAGAACGCGGTAAACTTCATTATCCTTGCGCTCGACCATCATCTTCGCAGATTTCGGCGTCTTTGCAAGGCGACGTCGAATGAGTTGATGAATGATATGCGGTTTGAACAGCTCAATCGCCATCTCTTTCGGCAGTCCGCACTGGTTTAATTTCAACGTCGGTCCGACAACAATCACCGATCGACCACTGTAATCGACACGTTTACCGAGCAGGTTCCGCCGAAAGCGTCCTTCCTTGCCTTTCAGCATATCGCTGAGACTCTTCAGCGGACGACGCGTACCGCTTCGGACTTCCGTGCGTCTGCGGCTGTTGTCGAATAGTGAATCAACAGCTTCCTGTAACATTCTCTTTTCATTTCGGAGAATAACATCAGGCGCCTTGATCTCGATCAACTGCTTGAGGCGGTTGTTGCGGATAATGACTCGCCGATAAAGATCATTCAGATCACTTGCGGCGAACCGACCGCCTTCCAACGGCACCAACGGTCTTAAATCCGGAGGAATGACCGGCAGGACGATAATTACCATCCATTCCGGTTTATTTACAGGCTTTGCTTCACTGGGCAGAAATGCCTGAACGACTTTAAGTCGTTTCAGAATTTCCGCTTTCTGTGTCGCCGACTTCTTAGATTTCATTTCCGATTTCAGATCGCGAATCAAGACTTCGATATCAACCTTCTGTAGAAGTTCGCGGATCGCTTCGCCACCGGTTTTGGCGATGAAATAACCCTGCGCTTCATCTTCGTCGAAAAGTTCGGCTTTTGGCCCGAATTTTATCGTGTTCTCAAAAAATTGTTCTTCTGAGATGACCGATTTATACGGCAGTTTCGACTGTCCTTGATTGAGGACGACATACTTCTCGTAATAGACGATCTCTTCGAGGTTTCTCGTCGGAATATTCAGTAAATAGTACAGTTTGCTGGGAATCGAGCGGAGAAACCAAATATGAACCACGGGAACGGCTAATGTGATGTGTCCCATGCGTTCTCGTCTGACCTTTTTCCGGGCGACTTCGACGCCACACCGGTCGCAAATGATTCCTTTATAGCGAATGCGTTTGTACTTTCCACAATGACATTCCCAGTCCTTGACCGGCCCAAAAATCTTCTCACAGAACAACCCGTCTTTCTCGGGTTTGTAAGAGCGATAATTAATAGTTTCTGGTTTGAGAACCTCGCCATGCGAACGGGTTAAAACATTTTCAGGAGAAGAGACGTGTATAGTGATCTTTTCAAACTCTGTACGATGATTAAAAGGTTTTATAAAACTCATAATGACCTTTATTCCTCCAGTCCCGGAATTCGGGGCTAACTAATGTCCATTTCTATACAAAGACCTTGTAATTCTTTGAGGAGAACGTTGAAAGATTCAGGCACGCCGAAATCAGAGAAGTTCTCGCCTTTTACAATGGCATTGTACACTTTTGCGCGGCCATCGACGTCATCAGACTTCACGGTTAGGATTTCCTGAAGAGTGTAGGCGGCGCCATAGGCTTCCAGCGCCCATACTTCCATTTCTCCAAATCGCTGTCCTCCGAACTGTGCCTTTCCGCCGAGCGGCTGTTGCGTGACCAATGAGTAAGGGCCGGTGGATCGGGCATGCATCTTGTCTTCAACCAAATGTGACAATTTCATCATATAAATGCATCCGACCGTTACGGGATTATCGAACGGTTCGCCGGTTCGGCCGTCGTATAACGTAACTTTTCCGGTTTCCGGCAAGCCGGCGGCATGAAGTTCTTCCGTAACTTCCTTTTCGGTTGCGCCGTTGAAGACCGGCGTCTCATAATAAACGCCGAGTTCTTTGCCTGCCCATCCAAGCATCGTTTCATACAATTGCCCAAGATTCATACGCGAAGGAACGCCCAGAGGATTCAGGACAATGTCCACAGGCGTGCCATCTTCGAGAAACGGCATATCTTCCTGCGGCACGATAATGGAAACGACACCCTTGTTTCCATGGCGGCCTGCCATTTTATCGCCAACCTGTACTTTGCGCTTGTTTGCAACGTAAACTTTGGCTAGCTGAAGAACACCCGGCTGAAGGTCATCGCCGACTTTGATCTTGTAAATACTTTGTTCCAAATCTTCGTCGATCTTTTGTGACAACAGAATAAAATCCCTGATAACGGCTTCGATCTTAACATTGGTTTCCGGATCAGTTGTCCATGATTCTTCGATACTTAGCGTGTCAAATTTCAGTTCGGCAATTTTCTCTTCAGTCAAAACGGTTCCCGCTTTCAGAACTGTCTTGCTTTTAGACATATCTTTCATGACGGCAACGGTTTTGTCTTTCAGAAATCTTGTTAAAAGCGCATCGCGCCGCTCTCTCAACGAACGGTGTTTCTGGATGCTGAGAATCATTTCTTCGTCGATGCGGCGTTTTTCCTCAAGCTTGCTTGTCTTGTTTTTTCTCTGGAAAAGTTTCGTTTCAACGGCAACACCTTTGATGCCGGGGTCTGCGCGTTTGGACGCATCTTTAACATCAGTGGCTTTCTCACCGAAAATAGCCCGAAGCAATTTTTCTTCAGGTGTTGGATCAGTTTCACCTTTCGGTGTGACTTTACCGATCAAAATATCGCCGGTTTCGACTTCGGCGCCAATACGAATGACGCCATTTTCGTCTAAATTTCGCGTCGCGTCTTCACTAACATTCGGAATTTCACGCGTCAATTCCTCATCGCCGCGCTTAGTGTCCCGAACTTCAAGTTCAAATTCCTTGATATGAACCGACGTAAAAACATCGTCGCGTACGACACGTTCATTAAGAATGATCGCATCTTCAAAATTGTACCCGCGCCACGGCATGAACGCTACCATGACGTTTCGTCCAAGCGCCAATTCGCCCTGATCTGTTGAACAACCGTCAGCAATTGGGTCACCTATTTTAACGAAGTCACCCTTATTAACCAGCGGCCGCTGATTGATGGCAGTATCCTGATTGGTGCGTAAAAATTTTGCCAAATCAACCCGGATTTTGCCCTGATTCTCATCCAAGAGAACCTCTTTTTCAGTATCGGTGCGAATGATAATATATTCTGAACAAACTTCGTCAATCAGCCCATCCACGGGCGAAAGAACGGTCGAGCGAGAATCTCTCGCAACCGCTTTTTCCAATCCTGTGCCGACAATCGGTATTTCCGGTTTCAGTAGCGGAACGGATTGTCTTTGCATATTTGAACCCATTAGAGCGCGGTTGGCGTCGTCATGTTCCAAAAACGGAATCAAGGCGGCGGAAACCGAAACAGTCTGAGCCGGCGAAAGATCCATATAGCGGATTTGCGATGGCGGCACTATTGGAAATTCGCCTTTAATTCTAGCACGAACACGCGGCGTTGTGAAATGGCCAACCTCATCGATAGCGGCATTTGCCTGCGCGATGAGTTCGCGGTCTTCGTCATCCGCCGACAAAAAATCCACTTTATCGGTAACGGCCGGAACACCGTCCACCACACCGACACGGCGGTAGGGCGTTTCGATAAATCCTAATTTATTGACATAAGCATAAGTTGAAAGCGAGGCAATCAATCCAATGTTCGGACCTTCCGGCGTCTCGATTGGACACAAACGTCCATAGTACGTGTAATGTACATCACGGACTTCGAATCCCGCTCGATCACGCGTCAGACCGCCGGGCCCTAAAGATGAGACACGCCGTTTATGTGTGATCTCCGCCAGTGGATTCGTCTGATCCATGAATTGAGACAGCTGGCTGGTACCGTAAAATGAATTGATAACCGATGTAATGATGCGCGAATTGATCAAATCCTGAGGCGTCAGATTTTCCGACTCCCGTAGATTCATACGTTCTTTAATCGTACGAGACATCCGGGTGAAGGCGAGATTGAACTGATTCGTCATTTGTTCGCCCACCGTTCTCACGCGCCGGTTTCCCAGATGATCGATATCGTCCGGACCGATCAGTCCTTTTTTCATCTGGACAATGCGCTTCATTAATTCAACGATGTCTTCCTTCGTCAAAACGGTCGATTCCAGCGGCACTTTCAGATTGAATTTCTTATTAATCCGGTAGCGACCAACCTGCCCCAAATCGTACTTCTTCGGACTGAAGAAAAGTCGTTCGACGAATTTTTTCGCCGTGTCCAGATTCGGCGGTTCTCCGGTGCGGAGGCTTCTGTACAAAAAATAGAGAGCAGATTCCTCATCAGATGTCGCAGTATCTTTGCGGAAAGTATTCAGGAAAATGTTTCTTTCGACTTCATCCTCAGTCGTAAAGACTAAGAGTGAATTGATTTTTTGCTTTTTCAGTTCCTGAAGCAATTCCTTATCGACAACAAGTTGCTCTTTAAGTTCGTGTAGAACTTCGCCGGTTTCTGGATCGATGATATTTTCGGCAACGATTTTGCCCATGGCTTCTTTAGCAGAGCCGGGAAGTGTATATCGCGTGCCAATATCGAAGAGATTTAAAATACTTTCGTTGGTCGGATAGCCAAAGGCTCTCAATAATATCGTAGCGGGGAATTTGCGTCTCCGGTCCACGACAGCGCTGAGGACGTCACGCGTATCAATGATAAAATCAACCCATGAACCCCGGAATGGAATAATGCGCGCCGTGTATATTTTCATTCCATTGGTATGTTCGCTTTCATCAAAGAAAACGCCTGGTGAACGCTGGAGCTGACTGACGATGACCCGCTCTGCGCCATTGATGATAAAGGTGCCTTTATCCGTCATATATGGAATATTTCCAAAGAAAATATCCTGTTCGATACCCGCGGAATAATCTCCCTTGTTGGAGCCCTCTTCACTGATATGAAGTACCAGACGAACCTTTAGCGGAACGGCATAGCTGACGCCGCGCTCAAGACATTCCTTAATCGTGTAACGCGGTTCGCCAACCGTGTAATATTTGTATTCCAGAAGATAATTGCCATGTGTGTCTTCTACTGGAAAAATATTGCGGAAAGCCGATTCGAGTCCCTTATTCTCCCGTTTGTCAGGCAATACATTTTTCTGAAGGAATTCTTCAAACGATTTCGTTTGAACCTCCAGCAGATTCGGCATGGCTTGAATGGAAGAAACCTTTGCGAATGTCTTTCGCGCAGTGGTTTTAGGGGGAGTATTACTCAAAAGTATCCCTCCTTTTCACGTTTTTGCAGATTCCCCAAAACCAGGGAATCATTGAATTGTTGAAAAAGCGCTATCATGCACGTCGTAAGCGGGAATTGAATAGCTAAAAGCTATTTAATTTCGACTTTAGCCCCGGCTTCTTCTAATTGCTTCTTCAGGCTTTCTGCATCTTCCTTCGATATGCCTTCCTTAACTGTGCTTGGCGCTCCATCAACCAAATCTTTCGCTTCTTTAAGCCCGAGATTGGTGACAGCTCTGACAACCTTGATGACATTAATTTTTTGGGCGCCGATTTCTTTCAATACGACGTCGAATTCTGTCTTTTCTTCAACTTTCGGCGCTTCTGCGGCTTCGGCGGCTACTGCAACAGCGGCAACAGGTGCGGCGGCTTTGACATCAAATTTCTTTTCAATCTCTTTAATGAGCCCGGAGATCTCCAGCATATTTGCTTTTTCTAAATATTCGAGAACGTCTGCTCTTGTTATGTCTGCCATTTTTAACATACCTCCTTGTTATAAACTATTCTGTTTTCGTTTCGTTAAGTGATTTAAGCGTTCCAACTAAACCCCCCATCGTGGCGTTCAAAACGCCAACAAGGTTGCTCATAGGAATCGCAAGTGTTCCAACCAAACTGGCAATCAGGTCTTTTTTTGATGGAAGATTGATGATGGTTTCGATGCTTTCGGCGCCATACGCTTCTCCCTCGAAAATGCAACCAGTAATGCTCAGTTTTTCCAATTTATTCTTTTTAATGAACGCCGTGATGATTTTGCCAGGAGCGACGGGATCTTCATAAGAAAACGCCATTCCTGTCTGTCCTTCAAGCAATCGATCAATGACAGGTTTGCCTGTCTCTTTAGCCGCTATCTTTGCAAGCGTCTTCTTGGCGATTTTGTATTCGATATTCGCCGCAAAAAGCTCCTTGCGCAAGGCGTTCATTTGCTGAACGGTCATTCCTTTGTAATCAGTAAAGAAAATCCCTTTGGCTCGGGAAAATTTATCCGTTACGTCTTGAACGATTTCGGTTTTCTTCAGATTCGGCATGCTTTCTCCTATTCCTTATACAACCGTAGATTTATCGACGCGGATGCCGGGACCCATCGTCGTTGTGATGGTCATTTTCTGAAAATAAATGCCTTTGGCTGACACCGGACGCAAACGCATGAGCGTGCTTATCAGCGCCTTGATGTTCTCTTCCAGACTTTCTTGCGGGAAACTTCGCTTTCCAACCGGCGAATGAATCAGCCCATTCTTATCCACGCGCACTTCCACGCGCCCAGCCTTGACTTCTTTGACGGCGGCGGCAACATCGTTGGTAACCGTTCCGCTCTTGGGGTTGGGCATCAGACCTTTCGGGCCGAGAATTTTACCAAGTTTCCCAACCTGCGCCATGACATCTGGCGTGGAAATGATCACATCCACATCGGTCCATCCGCCCTGAATTTTCTGGACGTATTCGTCAAGTCCAACATAGTCGGCACCGGCTTGTGTGGCTTCATCGACTTTCGATTTTGTCAAAACGAGAACCCGTACCTTTTTGCCCGTTCCAAACGGATAAAGGACGGTTCCGCGGATATTTTGATCGGCATGTCTTGGATCGACACCCAAATTGATATGAGCTTCAACCGTCTCATCAAATTTCGCGCCTTGAATATCCTTCAGGATGGAAACCGCTTCTTTGAGAGAATATTCCTTTCTCCGATCGATTTTTGAATTGTTTGTTTCTACCCGTTTTGAGATTTTCATATAACTGAATCCTCTATTCTTTTACCGTGATGCCCATACTTTGGGCAGTTCCTTTGATCATGGCCGTCGCTTGTTCGACAGTGTGCGCGTTCAGGTCCGGCATTTTCATCTTGGCAATCTCTCTGACCTGATCGATCGTGATTATTGCTACTTTCGTCTTATTCGGTTCACCTGAACCTTTTTCCAGTTTCGCGGCCTTAAGCAAAAGCACGGATGCCGGCGGCGTCTTGGTGATAAATGTAAACGATCTGTCGGAAAAGATCGTGATGACAACCGGAATTAGATAACCGATTTTGTCCTGTGTGCGCGCATTGAACGCCTTGCAGAATTCTACGATATTTACACCATGCTGTCCTAAAGCCGGTCCAACCGGCGGGGACGGATTTGCTTTCCCGGCCTCAATATGTAACTTAACCGATGCTAAAACTTTTTTTGCCATTGTTCACCTATTTTTCCAATTCAACTTGTAAAAAATCTAACTCTACAGGAGTCGGACGGCCAAAAATGCTGACCATGACTTTCAATCTCTTCTTGTCTTCATTGATTTCCTGAACGATTCCTCTGAAATCGATAAACGGTCCATCAGCTACCTTGACCGGATCGCCCAACTTGAACGGAATCGCAAGTACTTCCCGTCCGTCTTTCTTCTCGACTTCGCCTAAAACCCGCTTCACCTCTTCTGGTTTTAGTGGAATCGGCTTCCCTGACGCGCCAGCAAAACTCATGACACCGGGGACATTTTCGACAAGATACTGAGATTCTTTGGTTATCTCCATTTTCACCAACACATAACCGGGAAAAAATACTTTATTTCGCACGCGCTTTTTCCCTTCGCGCATCTCCATAATATTCTCTGACGGAACGAGAACATCCTCGATGTATTTCTGCATATCGGCGTGTTCGGCTTCGTGCATGATTGCCTCTCGGATCTTTTTTTCCTTACCGGAAAATATTTTTAATACATACCATTCCATAGCGACACTACAATATGAGGTTGACGATTTTCGATAACAACAGATCGACGACAAACAGAAAAACCGACAAGATGAGCGAAAACGCTAAAACGATGACCGTCGAACTTTTTAATTCGTTCCAAGACGGCCAAGAGACTTTTTTCATCTCGAAGATGACTCCGTCGATAAATTCTCTGATCTTATTAAACATACTCTATTCCCCCTTGTGAGGTGACATAAGCAATTCGGCCCAAAATTCGATTGCAGGTGAGGCAGGAATTGAACCCGCAACCCCCGGTTTTGGAGACCGGTGCTCTACCAATTGAGCTACTCACCTTCATTGCCATCTATCTGGTTTCCTTATGAACTGTACGTTTCTTACACCAACGGCAATATTTCTTGTATTCGACACGGTTTGGATGCAGTTTTTTATTCTTATCTGTAGAATAGTTACGCCGCTTGCAAACCGTACATTCAAGGGTGATTATATCACGCATCTTTGTTACCTTTAATTATTCCAATATTTCGGTTACGACACCGGCGCCAACTGTCCGTCCGCCTTCTCGAATCGCAAACCGTAACTCTTTTTCCATC
>PEYN01000135.1 GCA_002774355.1 Candidatus Marinimicrobia bacterium CG08_land_8_20_14_0_20_45_22
ATTTATGCGCAATTGTTAATTTACTTTGAGGAAATTTTAAAGAATTATGTCTAACTTGTTTATGAGTTTACACACTTTGATTTACACAACCAGTTGTTGTTGCACTTAATACTTGAATCCAGGTCCTTTTGATCGGCTAATAAATGAGTTTTTCCACCTGTAAACCAAATTATTTCGCTTCAAGGGTAAATTATTCGCCTTAAAATCCAATTATTTTCACTAATACAGAAATTCTCTACCTTCAAACATAAATTATTCATAAAGAAATATAAATCCTGCCGCTTGTAGGATAATTTATTCCGCTTCAAATATTTTTCCGGCGCCTTAAAACTAAAATATTTTGCTTAAAAGGTTTTTTCTAACGCTTCAATGGTAAATTATTTCGCTTAATGGGGAAATCATTCCATAGAATGGAAGATTCGGACAGCCATAATTTTTTTCTAAAACCTTGTTAGAAATTATTTTTTCTGAGAAGGGAAGATTTTTCCATCCATTTAGTATTCAGTAAATAATAAGCCATTAAATATTGAGTTTTTTCGCCGTATAAATAATTTGGATTGCATTTTTTTCGTTGGATGAAACATGGGCATTCCCGCCTGTTACTCTTTTACCGGACATTTCTTAACATTCACCCGCAATGTCAAAGAACGGAAAAGCGATTCGATTGTCAAAATCCTTTCGGAGAGTCTCAAATTAACGTACGGCCTAATTTAACGACGGTTTCGTTAATTGCAATATCATTTTAAACACAAAGACACGGAGACTCAGAGGAAAGGTAAAGGTAAAGGTAAAGGTAAAGGTAAAGATAGAGGTAAAGAGAAAAGAAGATTATTTAACTACGAATTACACGGATTTACCCTATGGAATAGACCTCTTTGCTAAAATTCTTCGTGTTCTTGTGTCTTCGTGGTAAGGTGATTTCGTAATTGTAAATATTTTAAACATAAAGTCTCGAAGATTTCACCTCTGTAATCTGCGTAATCAGCGCAATCCGTTTAATCAGTGATTCTGACTGTTTTCCCTGCGGCTCAGAATGACAGACTATTTCTTTGCCTTTTCTTCGTGTCTTGGGGCATTCGTGGTTAAATATACAGATTCTTTTCCCGAATATAATCTTGAACGGCCGGAGGAATGAACTCGTCAACCGGTTGCCCGTTCCGGATGCGCTCACGGATATCACTGGAGGAAATGTCCGCCAGCGGTGTCTTTGCAAAATGAACACACGATAAAATTTCAGGCGAAACGGAATCAACATCGAATCCCGGTCTGCAGGCGACAATGACATTCGCCAGGCTGAGAATAGTTTCCGGTTCGCGCCAGGTATTAAATTCCGCCAAGCTGTCGCCTCCAATGAGTAAAAACGTCTCCGGTTTGGCAATTTTCCATTCAGATTGAATTTCCCTCAGCGTATCGACGGTAAACGAAACGCCCTGCCGTTTGATTTCTATGTCGGAAACATCAAAATGCGGAAATCCGGCAATCGCCAACTTCAGCATTGCCAATCGATGCTCGTGCGGTGTAAATGTTTTATGGGTTTTATGCGGCGGAATGAGTGCGGGTACAAATAAAATACGATCGAAGGAGAATTCCTTTTGCACCGCGTCGGCGATTCGAAGATGACCGTTATGCGGCGGATCGAATGTGCCTCCGAATACGCAAAGATTCATGAGTGTTTTTTCTTTTCCTCTTTGGCGATCTTCTTCAGTTCCTTCTCATAGAGCGTTTTGAGATATTGAGATTGCGTATATTCAGATTCGGTCTTGATCTTGGCGTTAATTTCCGGTAGCAATTTTTGGTACTCGTCAAATTGTCTCAATTTGATATAGCAACGCGCCTTCTCGATTTTCGCCTCGGTCACCCAATCGGAATCGTAATATTCTTTCAGCATTTTGTCAAAATAAAGAATCGCTGAATCCCAAGCCTGCATTTTCCGGTAGAGACGGCCGCTCTCGAACAGTTTCCGGGCGAGCCGGTTACGGATTTCCTGAATTTTCTGTTCGGCGTCTTTTCGATATTTTGAATTCGGAAAAGCATCGATGAAATCCTGGAAGTTCTGAAGCGCTTTCAACGAATTGTCCTGTTCGAGCTGATAGCGCGGAGCCAGTTTGAAATATGACAGAGCAATTTTGTAGTAACCCTCTTCCACTAACGGCGAATAGGAATAGCGTTCGACCAATTGCTGATATTCAGAGATAGCCAGTAGATATTCCTTTTTATTAAAATTGCACTCGCCGAGATAATATTGGGCGTCATCGGAAAGATCGCCACCGGGACTGTTGATAACAAACATGCTGAAGTTTTCGATAGCTTTGTCCCATTTTTTCTTTTCATAAGCGGCCTGTGCCCGTTCATAGTACGAACCAAAATCGGACGGAATCGTTTCTTTGCCGGATGAACAGCCGAACAAAAATCCCAGAATGGTCAGAACGAAAATCCGATTGAAATGCTTAACAAATTTATTTGTCATGTTTTTTCAGTTTCCATTTTATTAATTACCGCTAATAAATCCAGCCAGTTAACTATTTAAAAATTCACCATTAGTATCAGACCGCGAATGGGTTGTCGGTATGTAACGTCAGTCATGAATCCCATGTTCCATCTGACGTCATTTTTTCCTTCGGAATGATAATGTTTCGCGGCAATTTGCGCATGAAAGGCGCTGAACAGGTGATTAAACATGATCGCCGTCGCAAAGTTGGTTGCCATTCTTAACGCCTGATTCGAGTCATAACGCTGATTTAAATAATTCTCACGTTTAGCGCTATTTTTCAGATCGTCTTCTCGGGCTGTATCGATGAGTGAAATGTCATAATCTACCCAGCCATTCGCGAACTGATCGTACTTTCCGATATTTTCATAGTAATCACGGTTTTTGATCGCCGTCAACTCACCGGTTTGGGCATAGTAGATATAACCCGTAAGTTTGATCGAAAGACTGTCATCAACAATATATTCCCTGTTATTGTAATAAACCCAGATATTGTGCGAACCACCTAAATTGAAATATTCCTGCTCCAGTTCCGAACCGGATTGACATCCTAAAAACCAATCGTAGAGATTCCAGTTGGTGTCGGCGTACTTTTTATATTCCTTTTCGATGTCTTTTCCGGTGCTTTGCCGGTTGAAATACATCGTCCAGCAAAAAGCCTCGACGCCAAAAAACGCCGCCGCACGCCACTTGGCTCCGGCATAAAATTCACCCGCGCCCGGCACGATGGCAGATAGGAGAAATGCCAATCCGGGCGATTTTTCATAATTAAAGACAAACGTATCCTTCTCGGTCTGGGCAAATTTCAGATTAGATAAAAGTGCGGAGCTTCCGGAAGATGGCACCGCAGAAGGCCGCTGCCAGATTCCTTGTCCCATTGCCAGAGCGGGAATCATCATTCCCAATAAGATCACAGCAGTCAATGCTTTAATTTTCATATATCCTCCATCAAAGTCCAAAAAGGATGGTTAAATACGATCTCCATTCTTTCCCATAAGTGTGCGTTTTATACTGTCGATCGGTCAGTTGAAACTCGTCGAGTCCATAGACAAAATCCAGACTGATCGCCGTTGGATATGCGTAAAATGAGAATCCGCTGAGCCGCAATTCGACGCCAACATCTTTTTTAAAATCACCAACGATGCTCTTCACGACGCCAGACGGATTCTTCCGAAACAAATTCCAGTCCAAAGCCGGATAATCACTTACCTGACTCCAAGCATTTCCGGTTTCGACGAAAGTTCCGATGAACGCGTTTTGCAAATTGAACGATAACAGATGAATGTCCTTTTCGATAAAAAGCGGCACACGCCACGTATAATGTAAACTGAAGAGATTTCTTCCTTCAATACTATAAAAAGGATAGCCACGAAGTCCCGGCATCCCGCCTGCAAAAAAATTGAAGAACGAATCGAGTTGCGGCATGGAAATCCACCCAAACCGCCACTTCAAATTCCCGACGAGCGACGGCAATAACGGATAACGATGATGCCAAATGCCTTCCTGCTCCATTTTCCAGTAATAATTGTTCCGAAAAATCTCCCGTAATGTGCCGAAATCCTCATAAACACCAAAATCGATCATAAACTTGTCGTAGTTCCGGGATATTTGCGTCGCGATATCGACACCGTTGTTCGGATTCATGTCCTCATTGACGTTTGGCAAGACTTTTTTAATCTGCCAGTTCAACCGAAAATCAAGACCGTGATAATAATCATAAGTAAAACCGTAGGAATAATAGCCTTCCGACTCAATTTTTTCATCAGAGGATGTCCGATATTTCTGCACGTCCATGTCCAATTGAATATGATTGATTCCACCCATCGGTAAAGACATCCCAAAGATTGCTTCAGTAAGGTAAAACGTATAGTCCTGTTCTATCGTTCTAGGACCCCATTTGATCTGACTATTTAATACACTTTGACTCATGTTGTAAAATTCGAAGAAGAATGTCGGCTTCCACTGATGATATTCGAGCAAAAGAAAAAGGTCGCGGTCTTTGATACGGTTAACCGAAGCGCCGCCGAAAATATTGAACCGATTGAGAATTTCCGATGAAAAAAAGTAAAACCCCGGTTTAACTGTTCCGTAATCTATGGTCAGTCGCGGCAAGACAAATATCTTAGAAAACCGATCCGAATATTTAGTCGATTTTTCCAGTGATAACGACAAGACTGGCATGTTTCCGGGAATATGACTTGCATAATCCGAATAAACTGCCTTTCCCGGATCGATCGCCTCGGGTTGACGAATCATCACGATCTTGAATGCGGAATCGTCGAATAACGAGTACACAAGTTCACCATTCATGTTAACGACTGGCATAAACGCTCCGCCGGGCACATTGGTCAGTAGTTCCGTTTGTCCGGATGTCAGCGATCTCCGATAGATGTTGAAAATCCCCGTCTGGTCGGACGCAAAATAAATCCATTGTCCATCGGGGCTGAAACAGGGACTCCGTGTATCGTAAGGCTCACTTTCGAAAGAAACAAGCGAATCAGTTGCAATATCAATGATGGAAATATCCCGCCCGTGTGCTGTAGCAAAATCGAATGCCAGCAATTTACCGTCGGGCGACCACATCGCGGAGAAAATCTCTTCGCCATCGGTAAAATTTGTCAGCGCGCGCGTTTCACCGGTTTGAAGTTCCAGCAAAATTAGATTTGATGTTCCATCTCTGCCGGTAATATAAACCAACTGTTTACCATCGGGTGTAACTGCCGGATTGTAGGCGCGGACAGATTTCGTAATCTGTTTTTCTTTACGCTTTTCCAGATCGTAAGAATAAATGTCATAAAAAACCGATCCGTTGCGATTGGGTTTACTGCTTTTGGAATAATAGAAGACTTTCCCATCGGGCGACAATGCAATTTTCGATCTGACTTTCGGTTGAATGAGTCTGGATTTTTTCGTCCGAAGGTCGTAAGAATATAGCGACGTCTGCGAATAATAATCCATGCCTTTATTTGATAAATAGTAAAGAAGAGAATCGCCCGCGAATTCGGGATAAAATTGCGTCGTTCCGTCACTGATCAGAATTTCTCCGGAAATTTCATTTTGCTGGATGACGCTCAAACGATTAGAATATTTATCCTTGATATCTTTGACCCAGTCGCGATGAATCTGTTCGCCGGAAACGCCAGTCGCTTTTTTGATTGCCGAAGCAGATGAAAAATTAACAGGCGAGGACAGAAATTCCGCAATTTTCGGAAGCGTTTGTTCTCCGAATCGTTCGGTCAAATATCTCGAAAATGCGTAACCTTGATTATAGACCGATTCATTGCCGATGCCGCGTTTCCCAAAAGTTCCCATCCGGTCGAATGACAGAATTTTGTCGTGGATGGCGCGATCACGCAAAAGCATATCGCGGTGCGAATCCCATAAATCGTTCGTTGTCCCCGGAAACATAAATTGCGCCATGCCCTCAGCGAGCCACATGGGAATAACCATTCCGGGAATCGGATAAGAGGCGATGACGTTGGGATAACCATGAACGACGTCATCCCGCTTTTCCTTTTCGTAAGCAAGAACCTGAAAGTAAAACGCAGGAAGATTCCGCGTATATTTCATTGACTTCTGTAAAGAGACGATGTGAGTAAATTCGTGCGTAAGAACATCACGCAACCAGTCATGATTTCCCCGGAGCGGAAAATCCAGCGGCGTTGCCCAGATTTCAATTTTATTGTCATAATAATAAGCCGCGCCGTTAGAAATGTCGTCCACGTCTTTGATGATTAAATCCGTTTTGTCATCCGGTTCGTAATTGTAGAATTTTGTGACGGGTTCGTAAACGGTTTCGGCGATTTCGGCTGTGCGCTGGGCAGTCCAATCGGTTCCTTCATGATAGTGAACCCTGAAATGCGCCGTCTCGAATGACCGCCATTTCAGTTCAGGATGATTGTAAGCGGATTCGAATTGCGCAAAAGCGAGATTCGTCAAAGAAAAAACAGTCAGGAAACTAAAAATCCATGAATTGGGGAAATGAGGATGAAGACGCCAATCTTTCCGCACTATTTCACTACCAGAATTTTAATGATGACGCTGTCGGTCTTCGTACCCGATTTTGCTTCAACGACGGCAAGATAGACGCCGCTTCCGATATTCGAGACGTTCCACGAAATTTCACCCGGATCGCCAACAATCGGATTGTTATCCGAAAGCGTCGTAATGTAATCGCCGGCGAGATCGTAGATTTTAACCGTCAGATTCGCGTCGTGGTTCAGAAAATACCGGATCGCCGTCGTCGTTCCTTTGACCGGATTCGGCCAGTTGAATGTCTTTTTGCGATTCAGAAGCGATTCATCTGAAATCGTCGTTTGTGTGGATTTAACCGGATAGAAATAGTTGCGGCTTGAATTCCCGCCGCTTGTCGTCCATGCATTTTCAGAAAGCGGTTTCGGACTTAAGAGCATCCCTACAATGCGATCGTCATAATCGATAAATACTTCTAATAAACCATCGTCAGAACTCAGCAGAATTGTTGGCTCGCCTGCACCAACATCCGGAACGGCAATCGGAAATCCGGGAATGAGTTTGCCACGGTGATCGAAGGCGATAATTCCAACGCCTTCCATCCGAACAAGAATATCCAGTAACCCGTCGCCATCCACGTCCGATGTATATAAACGCGTACCGAAAACCGATTTATTTTGATAAAGATTTGGGACTTCGATCGGAAAATTGGCTTCCACGACCAAATCGTCAGTCAGAGCAACGATCTGTTCGCCATTCAACCCGATGATTTCGACGCGCTGATCACCATCGATGTCGGATAATGCCAGATAAGGATAAAATGTCGGAAACGTCCGAACCACGCGGGAATCGGTCGCGGCATCCAGAACTTCAATGATTCCATTCGAACAACTGATGACTAGATCCGGCTCATCATTGTTATTTAAATATCCGACAACAAACTCATAATAACCTTCCGCCGGAAAATCCGGAATCTCGAGCAATAACGCGGCGCTTAACGGCGAATCGGTAATCCGGTAAATCTCACCGGATCGCGTCAGCCCAAATGTATTTTCGGTATTACCAGCCAGGCCTAAGGTCGTGGTTTCTATAATAGTGACGCTATCTGCGTCAGTTTCAGGTGTTACTTTTATTAAAAAAGATCGATCCGAGGTCGAATCCACACAACTGATTAGTAGATTTTCTTCCCACGCGCACTGACTCTTGATAACATCAGATTCTGCAATGTGTCGATTAAATACTTGCTCAATTCCTCCGGATGCATTGATGCTCCAGCAAGTGATTTCGTTAGATTGGAGCGACGCAAATATGAGATTCGTGTTTCCGACTTCGGATAAAATTGGTTCCATTTGCCGAAGTCCGTTGAGCACAGGAAATGAACTGATCAGATTTCCGGAACTGTTCCAAAGATAAATGCTATCGAGGACTGTAACGAATTCCTGCCGTAAATCGGTTTTATCCATGTCCACAGCGACCAATGGAGACCTGCTGATTTGCCATGGATAATACCAATCGCCGGAAATATCGAAATATGTGTTTGTTCGATCGATGTGAAATGTCATCACGCTTTCGGCTTTCCCGATGTGATCAATTTTAATTCCCGTTCGGGCAAAGCCATTGGTCTTTGCTGACGGATTGGTGTCGTCTGTAAAACCGACGCTTTTGATCGCATCGGCAGGGTAATTCTGATTCAAATCCCAGAACCCTTCGTTTCCCGCAAACCATGGATCGAAATACCAGCCGATATCGACATTCGCACCGATCAACTGCGATGTGTAACCAAGATCTTGTGCGCCGTCGCCTTCTTCAAGATCGACGCCATGATGGTCGCGATCATTGTTGATCTGGTTATTATCTAGATTTTCATCAATGACCGATTGATCGATATGCCAGATAAGAAGTCCCGAGCCGGGCAGGCCGACATCATATTTCGGAACAGAGAGTAAAACGCCGCGCGGCGAGAAAACGGCATCAATCAAATCCCGGATGAGCGGAAGAAGCGACGGCCATTCATCCTCGCCGTTATCCGTGTAAATCTTGTATTGAATGCTGTCTAACGAGACGCCAGGACGAACATGCGCATTCCGGTTTTCGACGAGGAAATATTCATTGTCGTTCATCGGCACTTTCCAGAGCGTCGAGTCAGCGCCGGATTCGGCGAATGGAAGTTTCACGTCGTTTTCCGACTTCGCGATAATCGGTTGAGTCCAACCCATGAATTCGCGTTCCCACGCAGACGGAAACGACGGTACGAGTCCATTTAGATTCGCCGAGCCTTGATCCATCAATCCGAATTTTCCGACTCCGGTTTCGCCGGTTTCCGTATTGTAAAGTCCCGGCAGTCCGAGATAAAATCCCATCATAAAAGCGAATGTTCCATTTAATCCGATCTGGTAATCACACGGCGTCGAATAACCTCCGAAAACATCCTTCCAATTGGGAAAAAGAAGATGATTCTGAGTTTCGGGCAAAACGATGCCGCCGCTAATGGTGTGCGCCCCATTATCAACGAGCAATTGAGTCGTCCCCGGAGTTTCGGATTCGAGGTAAGCAGCGAGATCCGACTGATTCATGTAAGCGGACGGAATGTCATTCGGAGTCGGATCTAAGAACAGATCGAAGTCCTGTCCAACGCCCGCATGAAATAAAACGACAACGTCGTAATCGGAAAAATTGACATCCGCATCTGCCAGTCGAACGGCCTCGACGAAGAGTTGTGCCAGTCGCAGATCGATGCTGTCTTTCTCAAGGAACGGATTGTAATAATCCATCGTGTGAGAAACGAGGTAAGTTACCGTGTCAATCGTCGGATAAACATCTGAATTGACAAAGTCAATATTGACCTTTCCATTCGACGCGTGAAAATAATAATTCGATACCGCCTCGATGTGATCCTTGAAATAGGCGATTGTGTGCGGCGGTGGATCGACGACCATGTTGATACACGGCGGATTAGCGGCTGCAAGAAACTGTCCGTTACCGGTCGTCGCATCGTTATCATCCCGCTGGAAAGAAACTCTTAACGCGCAGATTCTCAGATCAGCCGGAGAAGAGGATTTTACTATTTTCAGGGAGCGTGTTTTTAAAATGGGTGATATTGCCGGATTCGACTGGGCAAACACAGGCAAGGTCAACAGAAGTAGCATTAAAAATAGACGTATTTGTTTCATCAGGTAACTTCTCGAAGGACTGGACGCTAAAACAATGAATTCGGCATGCTTAAAACTTCATATTCAGTGAAAAGAGCATGGTGTTTTGACGAGCATGTCCCGCATCTCCAGCCGTATATCCGAAATCGAATCCCATTCCGGCATATCGCAGTCCGGCGCCGAACGTCGGAACTGGATATTTATTTTTCATCAGGATTTTTCCTTCTTTGTCATACATACAACCGACGCGAATTGCGAAAAGATTCGAATACCAATATTCGATTCCGAAATTGTGAGTCAATTTTTCGAACTCTGCTCCGAAAGAACCATCTTTCAGATCACCATCCACATCCGCCTTTGTGCCCCACTTATTCTTTCCGCCCCCTATATCTTTACCGATTCCGTCATTTTCGGAATCGCCCACTAAAAGCCAGTCGTCTATCCATGAAGTGAAGATTCCCTTGTACCATTCATCAGTATATCCCACTTCGCGCTGCCCGTCTTTGTTGTACTCGCCAGAAGCTCCGGTATAATTGCCGTTTTCGTTGTAATAACCGACACGTTCATCTCCGTCTAAATCGCGTTCTGGATAAGCGGCGACAAGTAGTTTATTGATGTCATAGGCAATGGTAATTTTATTGAACTCGTTACCGAAAGTGTAACTCAATCCCATTTTAAGGTTTGTCGGCGATGGATCAGCCTGATTAACGTCGATGAAGGAAATCTTGGGACCGATGTTGACAATACTCGCGCCGAATGTCATGTTTTTCAGTAGAAACTGTTTCTTCAAATATCCGACATCAAAGCAGAAAGTAGTTGAATACCCCTTTCCTTTTTCAGCGCCTGCGCCCTGATCGGTCAGATGCTGATAGACCATTTTAATGCTGACACCGATTGATGAACGACGGGTGAGCGCCGTACCGTACGAACCAGTAATCGCCATCATGTAAGACGTAAAATCGCCGAGATAATTCCCACGTTCGTCCATTCTTTGTTGCTGTCCAAGGTTCATGACAATAACATGTCCGCCAAGCGTTCCGACGTTTGGAATAAATTGTCTGTATCCTAAAAAATCATAGTAAATATCCGACGCAAGATTCGGCAACCAGTTGGTATGGGTCAGCGCGACTTCCCGTCCGCGAAGAAACCCCAATCCCGCCGGGTTCCAGTAACTGGCGTATGCATCGTCCGCTATGGCGGCGCCCGCTTCGCCCATTCCCGCCGGTCTTGCCCCCGGGTTAATTAGCAACCAAATCGCTCCCGCTTCGCTCGCCGCGAATGCGAAAGCGTTTAGGCTAATCAAAATCCCGATGATGGCAAAGCACTTTTTCATTCATACCTCCCTTAGATACAAAAAACCGAATCACTTCGGCTAATATAAACAACGAAAAGGAAAAATTGGTGATAAAACTCAATCTTTTGAACTATTCAAACTTCAATTGGCTAACAAATTTGTCGGCGTTACCTCTTTGATTATCATTTCAAGTTTGCTATCTATCGGTCAATTCAGATTTCACCGTATTAAAAATGTTCCGCTTCATCCTCGAGCATGATCGGAATATCATCCCGAATTTCATATTTCAGCCGGCACTTTTGACAGATCAATTTTTGATTGGCCACGTCATATTCCAATTCGCCCAAACATTTCGGACAGACTAATATTTCCAACAATTCGGTCGAAAGCATCTTTCACCTCTCCGGGTACGATATGCGTTTTTGAGATTCAAACAACATTTCATACGGAATTAAAATCAATTTGTTCCTGTTTTTGTCTCATCAGTAGTGAGACTTTCGATGTGGTCCACAAATTCATCCAGATCTTTGAATTTTTTATAAACGGACGCAAAACGAATATAAGCGACTTCGTCTAGGGCTTTTAAATTGTTCATTACCAGTTCGCCGATCCGACTGGAAGAAATCTCGCCGCCTGCCAGTTCTTCGATTTCTTTTTCGATTTCAATAACAACGGCTTCGATCTTAGTCGTTGGAATTGATCGTTTATTGCAGGCGATCTTGATACTGTTCAGCAGTTTCGCTCGCGAATATTCTTCTCTTCTGCCGTCGTTTTTGATGACAGTTAGCGGATATTCCACTACGTATTCATAAGTCGTAAACCGATGCCCACAACTGAGACATTCCCGCCTACGGCGTATCGCATTGCTTTTTTGGGCTGTCCGGGAATCAACAACTTTTGACTCTTGGGAAGAACAGAATGGACACTTCATGCAATCACCTCTATCTTAATCTCTGGGTAAAGCGGGAAATTTGAGCAAAGTTGGCGGACTTCGGCGCGAACGGCTTGCCGCGTTTGAATGTTTTCAGGATCGGACAAGACGCGATTGATGAGCGTCGCAATGATTTTCATCTCGGGCTCTTTCATGCCGCGCGTCGTCATCGCCGCCGTTCCGATGCGAATTCCACTCGTTATGAACGGGCTTTGCGTATCAAATGGGATCATATTTTTATTGGTTGTGATACCGGATTCTTCCAGAACTTGTTCCGCCACTTTCCCCGTGACGCCCTTATTGGTTAGATCAATCAGCATTAAATGATTGTCTGTTCCACCGGAAGTCAACCGAAAGTCGCGACTCATCAGTTCTTCAGCCAGCGTCTCGGCGTTGAGAATTATCTGGTGCGCGTATTCACGAAACGATGGTTGAAGCGCTTCTCCGAAAGCAACGGCTTTCGCGGCGATGATATGCATCAGCGGTCCGCCTTGAATGCCGGGCATGACATTCGAATCAATGATTTCAGACATCATTTTCTTCCGACCGGACTTTCCCACGACAATTCCGAACGGATTTTCAAAATCTTTTCCCATCAGGATCAAGCCGCTCCGAGGACCGCGCAAGGTTTTATGCGTCGTGGAAGTCACAACGTGGCAAAACGGCAACGGGCTTGGGTGATAACCGGCGGCAATCAATCCGGCGGGATGCGCAATATCGGCAACAAGAAACGCGCCGACACTGTCAGCGATTTCCCGGAATTTCGGAAAATCGAGAATGCGCGGATATGCCGATCCACCGGCAATAATCATTTTCGGTTTATGTTCTTTTGCCAGCACAGAAAGCTGGTCGAAGTTAATTCTTCCCGTTTCTTTCCTTACACCGTATGAAACGATGTGGAATAATTTACCGGAAAAATTAACTGGACTGCCGTGTGTCAAATGACCGCCGTGTGCAAGGTCCATTCCCAGAACCGTGTCGCCCGTTTTCAGAAGTGAAAAGTAAACCGCCATATTCGCCTGCGAACCGGAGTGCGGTTGAACATTGGCATATTCGGCAGAAAAAAGTATTTTCGCGCGGTCACGGGCAAGGTTTTCAGCCTGATCGACCGCGTAGCAACCACCGTAGTACCTTTTTCCGGGATAACCTTCGGCGTATTTATTGGTCATAACGCATCCGGCGGCTTCTAAAACTGCCGAACTGACAAAATTCTCGGAAGCGATCAGTTCAAGCGTCCAGCGTTCTCTCTCAAGTTCACTTGAAATGGCGGACAATACTTCCGGGTCTTGTTGACGTAAAAACGGAAAATCCATTTGCCTAATTCTCCAGATTCATCATCTTTTCGATTCTCTTTTCGTGTCTGCCGCCTTCAAAATTCGTCTCTATCCATACTTGAAATATTTGCTTTGCTACTTCAGACTCCGTAAAACTCCCACCGAGACACAGCACGTTGGCGTTATTGTGCAGACGACTCAGTCGGGCAATTTCCGACGAGTAACATAACGCCGCACGAATCCCGTTAATTTTATTGGCGGAAATGCTCATCCCAACGCCGGTTTTGCAGATCAGAACGCCAAAGTCCGCAATTCGCTTAGCAACGTCTTGCGCGACTTTTTGCGCATAATCTGGATAATCCACAGGGTCGGTTCCGTCAGTTCCGCGGTTTATCGTCTCATATCCGAGGCTTTTAGCAAATTCAATAAGCGCAATTTTCAGAGCAACGCCACCATGATCGGCGCCAAATGAAATCTTCATCAGTTTTTCTTTACATCGACCTGAATAAAGTTGTAACAGGTAGATTTTGGACGATAATTTTTACGCTCCTGCCCTTTTTCGTCAAAGCGATTCATAAACCAATCTTCCTTGGTCGGAATCAAATATTCTTTCATATGATCGAGCAGGTTTTTTACACTAACATCGCCCATTTCCAGCGCTTTAAGGTAATCGTCGTATGCCAGTTTATAGACCAGTCGGTCTTCAAAATTGAGCTGTTTCGAGCTACAATTGAATTCGGCAACCGCGTAGTAATAATCGCCACGAATCTTGTAAGCAAGACTCGAGCCGCCGATTTCCACCGCCTTTTGAGCCCACGGATAAGCATTGACGAAGTCGCTCTGTGCCGTGTAGGCGCGGAGAATTTTTTGGATGATCGTTAGGTCTCTGGGGGCAATGTTTTTACCAATATAAATGTATGCCTTCACGGCAGCATCAATTTTATTCGTCGTCATATACAGATCGCCAAGATTTTCCCATGACTCCCGGTTTTTATCATCTAGTAGCGTGACTTTTTTGTAAACGTCGATCGCTTTTTCAAAGTCGCGTTTATCGGCTAGAACTTTAGCATACTGGAGTCCATAACGCAAATTATTTGGATTCTTCTCCCACTGTTCTTTCTGAACATCGGTAATGTCTTTGCCAAGTTTTTCATAGGCGGTCAACCGGTCATTTATAACCTGATCGTCG